>NZ_JBIVEG010000026.1:51045-108615 GCF_044747545.1 Streptomyces sp. NPDC090077 | reverse complement strand
GCGCCCTTGACAGGCCGGCACGAACCGGAAGGACGATGGGACTGACGGGAAGCCCCCAACCTGCTCTGAGACCGCCCGAGGGGATCCCGCTCCCCGCGGGCACCCACCCGCACCGTGGGAGGTGGGTGGGCAGCCACCGCCCGGCGGCCGGGGGTCGAGGGGGAGATAGCGGGCCCCCACACACAACCAGCGCCCCGAAAACCCCAGGCGCACACTGAACACATGCGCCCGCACCCCCACCCACACCCCCACCCACACCCGCCCACCCCCCGCGCAGCCGGCCTCCTCGGAGCCGCGCTGCTCCTGGCTGCCGCAACCGCCGCCACCACCCCCGCCGGAGCGGCGGCGGGCCCCTCCCCGCCCCCGCCCCCCAAGCCCCGCATCACCGACGCCGCCGTCGCCACCGCGGTGGCCCGCCTGGACGCGACCATCACCGACGGCATGCGCCGCACCGGCGTCCCCGGCGTCTCCGTGGCCGTCGTCCACGACGACGAGGTGGTCTACCTCAAGGGGTTCGGCCTCCGCCGCACCGGCGAGAGCGCCAAGGTGGACCCCGACACCGTCTTCCAGCTGGCCTCCGTCTCCAAGCCGGTCACCTCCACCGTCATCGCCGGCGCCCTGACCTCCCCCGACGCCT
This sequence comes from Streptomyces sp. NPDC090077, assembly GCF_044747545.1. Taxonomy (NCBI): domain Bacteria; kingdom Bacillati; phylum Actinomycetota; class Actinomycetes; order Kitasatosporales; family Streptomycetaceae; genus Streptomyces; species Streptomyces sp. NPDC090077. The sequence continues at coordinate 107,978 of NZ_JBIVEG010000026.1, read as the reverse complement.
GGGACAAGCCCCTCGGCGGCACCCTCCCCGGCTTCGCCCTCAAGGATCCGTGGGTCACCTCGCACGTCACCCCCGCCGACCTGCTCTCGCACCGCAGCGGCCTCCCCGACCACGCCGGGGACCTCCTGGAGGACCTCGGCTACGACCAGGCGTACATCCTCGGCCACCTGCGCGAGGAGCCGCTGACCCCCTTCCGTGCGAGCTACGCGTACACCAACTTCGGGTTCACGGCGGCCGCCGAGGCCGTCGCCCGCGACCACGGAGTGAGCTGGCAGAAGCTCAGCGAGGACACCCTCTTCAAGCCCGCGGGGATGACCCGCACCAGTACCGAGTTCTCCGCCTACGCCGAGGCCCCGGACCGCGCCTCCGGCCACGCGAAGAACCCCGACGGCACCTGGAGCCCCCGCTACGTCCGCGACGCCGACGCCCAGAGCCCGGCCGGTGGGGCCAGCTCCACCGCCCGGGACATGTCCCGCTGGCTTCGGCTCCAGCTGAACACCGGCACCCTCGACGGCAAGCGCATCATCCCCGCCGACACCCTCACCCGCACCCGGATCCCCGAGATCGTCTCCCAGGCCCAGACCCCCCGCGGCGTCCCGCAGTTCTACGGGCTCGGCTGGAACGTCAGCTACGACGACGCCGGCCGGCTGCGCCTGAGCCACTCCGGGGGCTTCGAGCTCGGCGCCAACACCAACGTCACCATGCTCCCCCTGGAACGCCTCGGCATCGTCGTCCTGACCAACGGCTCCCCCGTCGGGCTCGCCGACTCCATCGCCCTGGACTTCTTCGACATCGCCGAGCACGGCAAGCCGACCGCCGACTGGCTGCCGCTCCTCGCCGCCACGTACGAGCAGCTGAACGACGCGGTCCGGTCCGACACCGACTACGACCGCCCGCCGGCCGGCGCGAAGCCCGCCCGCGACGACAGCGCCTACACCGGTACGTACGAGAACCCGTACTACGGCCCCGCCACCGTCACCGCCGACCCCTCGGGCAAGGGCCTGGTCCTCTCCCTCGGGCCCAAGCCGATGCGCTTCCCCCTGACCCACTACGACGGCGACACCTTCAGCTTCGAGACCAGAGGCGAGAACGCCGTCGGCCGCACCGGGGTGTTCTTCTCCGACGGCACGCTCCGCATCGAGTACCTCGACCAGAACCACCTCGGCACCTTCACGCAGAAGTAGCCGCCTACCCTGGTCCCGATGACCCGCAGATCCCACATCCCGCCCGCGCCCCTCCCCCAGCAGGCCGGTATCGACCCGGTCCGGATGCGCCTGCCCCCCGACCACGAGGGCCGCTGGCCCACCCTCGGCGCCTACCTGACCGAGCGGTACGCCGGCACCCGCGGCTCCGAGTCCATGGCCCGGCTGCTCGCCGGAGGCCGGGTGCTGGGCGAGGGCGGGCGGGTCCTGCGGCACGAGGACCCGTACGAGCCGGGCGGCTGGCTCTGGTTCCACCGGGACATGCCGCCCGAGCCGCGCGTGCCCTTCCCGATCGGCGTGGTCCACCGCGACCGGCACCTCCTGGTGGTGGACAAGCCGCACTTCCTGGCCACCACCCCGCGCGGCACCCACGTCACCGAGACCGCCCTGGCCCGGCTGCGCCGGGAGCTGGACCTGCCGCAGCTGAGCCCCGCGCACCGCCTGGACCGGATGACGGCCGGGCTGGTGATGTTCAGCATCCGGCCCGAGGACCGCGGCGCCTACCAGCTGCTGTTCCAGCAGCGCCGGGTGCACAAGGAGTACGAGGCCCTCGCGCCCCACGACCCCGCCCTGGAGCTGCCCCGGCTGGTCCGCAGCCACATCGAGAAGACCCGCGGGGTGATGGCGGCGGTCGAGGTGCCCGGCGCCGAGCCGAACGCCGAGAGCCTGGTCGAACTCACCGCGGTCCGCGGCGGGCTGGGCCGCTACCGGCTCACCCCGCACACCGGCCGCACCCACCAGCTGCGGGTGCACATGAACTCCCTGGGCCTGCCCATCCTGGGCGATCCCGTCTACCCGGTGGTGGCCGAAGCGGCCGATCCGGCGGACTACCGGCGCCCGCTCCAGCTGCTGGCCCGGATCCTGGCCTTCACCGATCCGGTCACCGGGGTCGAGCACCGGCTGGAGACCGGGCTCACCCTCCGGGCGTGGGAGGACCGGGCGGGCTGGGAGGCGGGCCCGGCGGCGTGAGTCCCGCGATCCGCAGGGCCGCGTCGGCGGCGGCCTCCGCGAAGGCCGCGACCGGCCGCTCCGGATCGGAGCGGCGGACCAGCATGACGCCCTCGATGAGGCCGAAGAGCAGGTCGTTGCGCAGGGCCAGTCCGCCCCGCTCCCGGGCGAGTTCGGCGGCGGCCGGGGTGTCGGCGAGCAACGCCCGGTAGCCGTCGCGCAGTTCGTCGCGCATCCCCCGGAACCGCTCCAGCCGGGGCCCCCGCAGTTCGGGCAGCAGGTAGAGGGCGCCCAGGTCGTGCGGGCCCCCGCACAGCAGCAGTACGTCCGAGCGGCACAGCTCCCACAGCCTCAGGGCGGCGGGCCGGGCGGTGTCGTTGATCAGCCGGCGGGCGAGCGCCAGCGAGGGTGCGACCGTGGACTCCATGAGTTCGGCGAGGAGTTCCTCCTTGCCGCCGAAGTAGTGGTACATCGTGGCCTGGCGCATTCCGGCCCGTTCGGCCACGGCCCGGGTGGTGGTGGCCGCGTACCCCCGGACGGTGAACAGTTCGGCCGCCGCACCGAGGAGTTCCTCGCGCGGCGGCCTGCCGCTGTCCGGTCTCAGCCGGTCGGCGCGCGGCCGACCGACCCGTCTCGGACCCTCGCCCGTTCCCCCGCTCATACGCCCGATCGTCGCACAGGACACCGGCGGACGATCATGGCAAGAGGTGAGATCCGGTCATCAGGGACTTCGGAGGAAGCCCCAAAAGGGCCTAGCCGACCGAGCTGTAGGCCACTACGCCCCGCAACAGGGCGTCGACGGCCTTGCGGGCGTTGCGCGCCACCGTGCTCCCGCCCGCCGAGGAGGGCGGGGCGGTCGAGGCGGGGGCCGCCTGCGCGATCTGCCCGAGCACGTCGATGACCTGCTTGCACCAGCGCACGAAGTCGCCGGCCGGCATCTCCGCCTCGCGCAGCACCTCGTCCAGGCTCTTGTCGGAGGCCCACTGGTAGGCCGCCCACGCGAAGCCGAGGTCCGGCTCGCGCTGGCCCACGCCCTCCGCCTGGTTGATGCGGTGCTCCTCCTCCAGCGCGTCGAGCCGGCCCCAGATGCGGACCATCTCGCCGAGCGCCGCCTTCGCCGGGCCGTTCGGCACCTTGGGCGGGGCCGCGTCGTCGGACTGCCGCGCCTCGAAGACCAGCGCCGAGACGCAGGCCGCCAGTTCGGCGGGGCTCAGGCCCTCCCAGACGCCCTCGCGCAGGCACTCCGAGGCCAGCAGGTCCAGCTCGCCGTAGAGCCGGGCCAGGCGCTTGCCGTGCACGGTGACCTCGTCCTCGCGCAGGTAGTCCAGCTCGGTGAGCAGCGCGTGGATCCGGTCGAAGGTGCGGGCGATGGTGTTCGTCCGGCCCTCGATGCGCCGCTCCAGCTGCTGCGTGTCCCGCTTGAGCCGGTGGAAGCGCTCCGCCCAGCGGGCGTGGTCCTCGCGCTCGTCGCAGCCGTGGCAGGGGTGGGCCCGCAGCTCGGCGCGCAGCCGGGCGATCTCGCGGTCGTCGGCCGCGGCGGCCCGGCCGGGCCGGTGCCGCTGCGGGTCGATGTGGCCGGCCTTGTTGCGCAGCGCCGTCGCCAGGTCCCTGCGGGACTGCGGGGAGCGCGCGTTGAAGGTCTTGGGGATCCGCATCCGGTCGATGGCCTCGACCGGCACCGGGAAGTCGATCGCGGCGAGCCGCTTGACCTGCCGTTCGGCGGTGAGCACCAGCGGGCGCGGGCCCTCGTGGTACTCGTACCCGCGGTGCCCGTTGCTCCGCCCGCCCGGCACGCCCGGGTCCAGGACCAGCGCGAGCCCGGCGAACTTGCCCGTCGGCACGTGGATGACGTCGCCCGGCTTGAGCTTCTCCAGCGAACTCGCCGCCTGGGCCCGGCGCTGGGCCGCGCCCTGCTTGGCGAGATCGGTCTCGCGGTCCTTGAGGTCGCGGCGCAGCCGCGCGTACTCCTCGAAGTTCCCGAGGTGGCAGGTCATGCCCTCGCGGTAGCCCTCCAGGCCCTCCTCGTTGCGCTGGACCTGCCGGGAGATCCCGACGACCGAGCGGTCGGCCTGGAACTGCGCGAAGGAGGTCTCCAGGAGTTCGCGGGAGCGGTGCCGGCCGAACTGGGAGACCAGGTTGACGGCCATGTTGTAGGAGGGCTTGAAGCTGGAGCGCAGCGGATAGGTGCGGGTGCCGGCGAGCCCGGCGAGCTGCACCGGGTCCATGCCGCGCTGCCACAGCACCACCGCGTGGCCCTCGACGTCGATGCCGCGCCGGCCGGCCCGGCCGGTGAGCTGCGTGTACTCGCCGGGGGTGATGTCGGCGTGCTGCTCGCCGTTCCACTTGACGAGCTTCTCCAGGATGACCGTGCGCGCGGGCATGTTGATGCCGAGCGCGAGGGTCTCGGTGGCGAAGACGGCCTTGACGAGGCCGCGTACGAACAGCTCCTCGACGACCTCCTTGAAGGTGGGCAGCATGCCCGCGTGGTGCGCGGCGATGCCCCGCTCCAGGCCTTCGAGCCACTCGTAGTAGCCGAGGACGTGCAGGTCCTCGGCCGGGATGGAGGCGGTGCGCTCCTCGACGATCTCGCGGACCTTCAGGCGCGCGGTGTCGTCGTTGAGCCGCAGGCCCGCGTACAGGCACTGCTGGACGGCGGCCTCGCAGCCGGCCCGGCTGAAGATGAAGTTGATGGCGGGCAGCAGGTCGTCGCCGTCCAGCCGGGCGATGACCTCGGGGCGGCCCGGGGTCCAGATCCGGCTGCGGGAGCGGCGCTCGCGCTCGCGGTCGGCCTCGCGGACCATCTTGCCGCGCCGCCGGTCCTTGGGGCTGTAGCCGCGGCTGTTCTCCTCGCGGGCCATGCGCAGCAGGTCGGGGTTGACCTCGCGGCGGGCGGAGCCGCGGCCCCCGTGGTCGGACTCCTCCTCGAAGAGGTCGTAGATCCGCCGGCCGGCCATCACGTGCTGCCACAGCGGTACGGGCCGCTCCTCGGAGACGATGACCTCGGTGTCGCCGCGGACGGTGTCGAGCCAGTCGCCGAACTCCTCGGCGTTGGAGACGGTCGCGGACAGGGAGACGAGGGTCACCGACTCGGGGAGGTGGATGATCACTTCCTCCCAGACGGCTCCGCGGAACCGGTCGGAGAGGTAGTGCACCTCGTCCATCACCACGTAGCCGAGGCCGCCGAGCGCCTGGGAGCCCGCGTAGAGCATGTTGCGGAGCACCTCGGTGGTCATCACGACCACGGGGGCGTCGCCGTTGACGCTGTTGTCGCCGGTCAGCAGGCCCACCTTGTCGGCGCCGTAGCGCTTGACGAGGTCGGCGAACTTCTGGTTCGACAGGGCCTTGATGGGCGTCGTGTAGAAGCACTTGCGGCCCTGCTGGAGGGCGAGGTGCACGGCGAACTCGCCCACGATGGTCTTGCCCGAGCCGGTCGGGGCGGCCACCAGGACGCCCTTGCCGGCCTCCAGTGCCTTACAGGCCTCGATCTGGTACGGGTCCAGGTCGAATTCGTACATCTCGCGGAAGGGGGCCAGGGCGGAGGCCTCTTCGGCGGCGCGGATCCGGGCAGCGGCGTACCGCTCGGCGGGTGAGAGTTCTTCGGTCATCTTGTCTTCGAGCCTACCCGCCGCCTCCGACAACAGTCGCGATCATTTATGTGAGGAGCCGGAGCGCTCCGGGAACGCACTCGGCGGTCACCGGGAGGGGGCCGAGCGGCTCCCCGTCGGCGTAGGCGGTCAGGTGCGGCGCTTCGAGGGTGACCTTGGCGGCGCGGTGCACGGTGACCTTGGGGTGGGACAGGTGCGTCCCGCGGTAGACCTGCGGGAACACCTTCAGCAGGGTGCCCCGGCCGCAGTCGCCGACCACGGTGACGTCGAAGAGCCCGTCGTCGGGCAGCGCGTCGGCGCATATGCGCATCCCGCCCCCGTACGAGGTTCCGTTGCCGACGGCGACGAGGGTGGCCTCCGTCTCGATGGCCGGGCCGTCGTCGAGGGTGATCCGGTACGGGAAGGGCCGGAAGGCGGCCAGCTCCAGGGCGATGGCCAGGTCGTACCTGAAGCGGCCCAGCGGCAGCCGGATCCGGTTGCCGCGGTCGTTGACCCGCGAGTCGAAGCCGGAGCACAGCACGGTGCCGTACCAGGTGCCGGCCGTCCGGCCGAGGTCGATCTCCCGGATCCGGCTCTCCTTGAGGGCCTCGGCGGCCAGCCGCCCGGCCCCGGCGGGGTCCCGCACGGGCAGCCCGAGCGAGCGGGCGAAGTCGTTGCCGGTGCCGACGGCGACCACCCCGAGCGGGACCAGCGTCCCGGCCAGGGCCTGGAGGGCGAGGGAGACCACCCCGTCGCCGCCGACCGCGATCACCGCGCCGGTGCCTTCGCGGACGGCGGCCCGCAGCCGGGCGAGGGCGTCGGGGGCGTCGGTGCCGACGACGGTCCGTACGGAGAATCCGGCTTCCCGGAGCGCGGAAGCGGCCGGCTGCGCGGCGTGCGCGCCCCGGCCGCGTCCCGCGGTGGGATTGACGAAGAGGGTGATCTCAGCGCTCACCCGCCGGAACCTACCGGAGGATGCGCGCGGTGATCACCCCCTTGGGGTGCCGCCCGTCAGGTGGCGTCGTCGTAGCCGTTGATCTGGCGGCGTCCGCCGTCGTCCTGACCGGGCAGCGCGGAGGCGGACGGGGCCGCTTCCGTGGCACCGATCGGGGCCGGCGTCAGGTCCAGCTCGGAGGCCTCGTCGTCGTCGAGCCCGGCGTCGGGGTTGTTGCGCCTGCGCCTGCGGTCGTTCAGCAGGCAGATGCCGAGGGCGACGAAGTACAGGGCGACGATCGGGGAGGCCAGCGTCAGCATGGTGATCGGGTCGCCGGTGGGCGTCGCGAACGCGGCGAAGACCGTGATGCCGAGCACCATGGCGCGCCACCAGCTGCCCAGCCGCTTCGCGGTGAGCACCCCGGTGAAGTTCAGCAGCACCAGCATCAGCGGCAGCTCGAAGGCGAGGCCGAAGACCACGACCATGCGCGTGACCAGGTCGAGGTAGTCGTCGACCGGCAGCAGGTTCTTGACGTGGTCGGGCGTGAAGCCGAGGAGGATCTCCGCGGTCTGCGGCAGGATCTTGTACGCGAGGACCGCGCCGGCGATGAAGAGCGGGGCGCCGACGGCGACGAAGCTGAGTGCGTACTTCTTCTCGCTGCGGTGCAGGCCGGGGGCGGCGAACGCCCACAGCTGGTACAGCCAGACCGGGGCGGACAGCACGATGCCCGCCGAGAGGCCGACCTTCAGCGCGATGGAGAAGGGCGCGGTCAGGCCGTTGGTGGTCATCTCGGCGCAGGGGGCACCGTTGCGCTGGTGCGTGGCACCGTTGGTGCAGCCCACGGACGACAGCATCGGTTCCAGCAGGAAGTCGATGATCGGCCGGTAGAAGTAGGCCGCGACGACCGTGACCACGATGATCGCCAGAACCGACTTCAGCAGCCGGTTCCGCAGCTCACGCAGGTGCTCGACCAGCGGCATCCGCCCTTCGGCGTCCTTCGCCTGCCGGTCTCGTTTCTCCTGCTTGCGGGCAGACTTGAGCAACCCACGTCCCTTGTCTCGTTGCAGATGGCTGTCGTGACGGGCGACCGCCGAGCGTCAGCCCTGGGTGGTGCGGTTCGTCTCGTTCACGGGCCGGGCGCTGGTGACGTCACCGGGTGCGGCCTGGATGGTGCGCGGGGCGGCGGCAGGCTGCTGCGGGGCCTGGTCGGCGACGGGGGCGGCGGTGTTCTCGGCCTCGCCGTCCTTCTTCATCGCCTTGGCCTCGCTCTTGAGGATGCGGGCCGACTTGCCGAGCGAGCGGGCCATCTCGGGGAGCTTCTTGGCGCCGAACAGCAGGACGATGACAGCGATGATCAGAAGGATCTCAAGGGGCTTCAGATTGCCGATCATGTGTGTCTTCCTTACTCACCGAAACGGCTGATGTGTGGTGGCCTGGCGATAACGGACAAAGATCCGGTACCGCTCTGACATGGATCGTAACCCCCGCGGGTTAACGCCCGGCAATCACCGGGGGTCTCCACGACTGCCTGCCGCACCGACGGTACGGGTCCGGCTCCGCGGTTTCCATATCCAGAGGACTACATGCTCGTGGCGCCCCCGCTACGGAGCCGCCGCCCGCCCGGCCCGGGCGAGGTCGGCGGCGGCCCGTTCCAGGTCGCCCGAGGCCTCCGTGATCCGGCGGCTGGCCAGCGCCACCTGCCCGGACAGCCGCCGCACCTCCAGGAAGACCCGCAGGGCGAGGACGGACAGGACGGCGAGCCCGAGGAATCCAAGGGCGATCGCGAGCATCGGCCACAGCATGCCAAGAGCCTATCGTCCCGTCCTCAGACACTGCGCAGGGTGCTCACTCCCCCGCCCGTCAGCAGCTCCACGATCCGCTCACCGGCCGGTTTGCGAACGGCCGCCGCGCACTCGGGGCAGGTGAAGGAGTAGAAGGTGGCGCGGCGGCTGCCGCCGATCGCCAGGCGCAGCGCGTCCGCCGCGAGCTCGAAGCGCGCCCGGCACTCGGGACAGGCCGCCTTGAACGTGACCGGTACGAGACCTGCTGATCGCGACATCTCTCCCCGCTCCTCTAGACCTGTTCCCCGTACCCCGCGAGTGCTTCTCCAGCGGCCTTCCGGGCGCTGTCCGCCAGCTCCGGCGGCGACACGATCCGCCCGTCGCGGCCCAGGCGCAGCGCGAGGCGGCGCAGCGAGGCCGGGTCGGGGCTGCGCAGCGTGATCCGCAGGCCCCCGTCGGCCAGCTCCTCGGCGCTGTCGTGCGGGTAGTACTCGGCGACCCAGCGCCCGCCGGGGCCGACCTCGACCACCACCTCCGGGTCCTCCGCGGCCGGCTGCACCAGGCCCACCGACAGGTCCCGGGGCTCGATGGCGGGCGGCTCGGCCCGCTCGTCGAGCAGCCGGATCTCGGCGACCCGGTCCAGCCGGAAGGTGCGGCGGGCCTCGGAGAGGTGGCACCACCCCTCCAGGTAGGTGTGGCCGACCGCGAAGAGCCGGATCGGGTCGACGGTGCGCTCGGTGAGCTCGTCGCGGGCGGGCGAGTAGTAGCGCAGCCAGAGCCGGCGCCGCTCGGAGATGGCCCGGTCGACGTCGGCGAAGACCCCGCCCTCGGACTCGAAGGTCACCGACAGCCGGGAGCTGGCCCCGGCGGCCTCGCCGGCGGCGGCCTCCAGCTTGGCGGTGGCCCGCAGCAGCGCGTCCCGGTCGCTCTCGCGGAGCCCCGGCAGGGTCGCGACGGCGCGGGCGGCCACCAGCAGGGAGGTGGCCTCGTCGGCGGCGAGCCGCAGCGGCTCGGCGGTGGACTCCCCCGAGGCGTCGGCGTTGTGCCACCAGATGCGGTCGCCGTCGGTGTCGATGTCGAGCAGGTCCCCGCCGCGGAAGCTGGTGCCGCACATGGGCAGCACGTCGAGGTCCGAGATCAGCTCGTCCTCGGTGATCCCGAAGGCGCGGGCGACGTCCGCGACGTGCGCGCCCGGGCGCTCGCGCAGGTAGGTCACCAGGGACAGCATCCGGCGGGTCTGGTCGATGGCGTTGGCGGCCATGCTGCTACGTCTCCCCCTCAGGGCGTTGCTGCGGTTGTTGTTCGGGTTCAGCCCTGGGCGACGGCGCGCAGCCGGTCCACCACGTCGGCCCGCAGGTCGGCCGGCCCGACCACGACCACGTCCGGGCCGAACTCCACGAGCCAGGCGTCCAGCCCGTGCCCGTAGGGGATCTCCAGCTCGTCCCAGCCGTCGCCGCCCCCGCGCACCGCGGTGGCCTTGGCCCGCAGCGGGTAGCCCGCCCCGGAGCGCAGCCGGATCAGCGCCGAGCGCTCGGCGCCCTCGCCGGCCCAGGCCGCCACCGTCTCGCGCACCGTCACCACGTCCGGGACGTCGGCGGTGTACTTCCCGGCCCGGGAGCGGACCTTCCCGGTGATCCGGGAGAGGCGGAAGACGCGCTCCGCCCCGCGGTCGCGGTCGTACCCGGCCAGGTACCAGTGGCCCCGCCAGCACTCCAGGGCCCACGGCTCCACCTGCCGCGGCTCGGGGCGGGCGGCGTTGGACTTGCGGTACTCGAAGACCACCGGCCGCCGGTCGCGGCAGGCCAGCATCAGGGGCTCGAAGGCCGCCTCGTGGACGGGGATCCGCGGCTCGATGGCGCTGTGCTGGCCCTCGTACGGATCGCCGGCCTCCGGCATCCCGCCCGCGCGGAGCTTCTGCAGCGCACCGCTGGCCGCCCCGGCCAGCCGGGCCTGCTGCCACACCTTGGCGGCCAGCCCCAGGGCCGCGGCCTCCTCGGCGTCCAGGGAGACGGGCGGCAGCCGGTTGCTGTCCCGGCGCGCCAGGTAGCCGGTCTCGCCCTCCAGGTTCTCCACGGTCTCGATCACCAGACCGAGCTCGCGCAGGTCGTCCTTGTCCCGCTCGAACATCCGGTTGAAGGACTCGTCGTTCCCTGCTTCGAGGTAGGCCTCGATGGAACCGCGCAGCTCACGCTTGCTGAGGGGACGACGCGTCCCCAACAGGCACAGCGCCAGGTTCATCAGCCGCTCGGCCTTGGCGATCGCCATCGACGCCCTTCCCCCCACTCTTCGGCACACACTCGTGACCGTTGACCGTACCGCCCCCGCGGTCCCCGGCAAAAGCGAGGGCCCCCGCCTCACGGCGGGGGCCCTCGGTGATCACAGCGGGTGAGATCAGACGCCCATCAGGTCGCAGACGAAGATCAGCGTCTCGCCCGGCTTGATGGCGCCGCCGGCGCCGCGGTCGCCGTAGGCGAGGTGGGCCGGGATCGTCAGCTTGCGACGGCCGCCGACCTTCATGCCCTGGACGCCCTGGTCCCAGCCCGGGATGACCTGGCCGATGCCCAGGATGAACTGCAGCGGGGCGCCGCGGTTCCAGGAGGCGTCGAACTCCTCACCGGAGGAGAAGGCCACGCCCACGTAGTGGACGGAGACCTTCTTGCCGGCCTCGGCCACCGGGCCGTCGCCCTCCCAGATGTCCTCGATGACCAGGTCGGTCGGGACCGGACCCTCGGGGAAGTCGATCTCGGGCTTCTCGAGCTCGCGCACGGAACTGCTCCTCATACGTACGAAACGATGTACAACCGGAACAGTCTTACACTGCTCCGACGATGTCCACGACGAAGACCAGGGTCGAGTTGGCCGGCAGGTCCTCACCCTTGGCCTGGTCCTTGTACGCCATCTCCGGCGGGATCACCAGCAGCACGCGGCTGCCGACCTTCTTGCCCACCAGGCCCTTGTCCCAGCCCTCGATGACCTGACCCTCGCCGATCTTCGTCGAGAAGGGCTGCCCGGTCTTCCACGAGGTGTCGAAGAGCTTCGCCGCGTCCTTGCCCTGGTTCGGGGCCCACGCCGCACCGCTGTACTGCATGTACACGGTCTGGCCGTTCTTGACCTCCGGGCCCTTGCCCTCGATCAGGACCCGGTCGACCAGCTCCTTCGGCGGGTCGCTCTTCGGGACCGTGATCGTCGCGGCCTTGTCCTCGTCCGCCTTCACCTGCGGCAGCTCGGACGGGATCGCCGCCTGGGTGCCCTCGGCCTTCTTCGGCAGCACGGAGTCCACGTCGAGGACGAACACCAGGTTGTCCTTCGGGCCGACGCCCAGCTGGGGCTGGCCCTGCTCACCGAAGGCCGCCGCCGGCGGGGCCACGACCAGGAGACGGCTGCCGACCTTCTTGCCCAGCACCGCGTCGCTGAACAGCGGCAGGATCTGCGGCGAACCCGCCGGGACGACCAGCGGCTGACCGTCCTGGTCGTAGGAGCCGCTCAGCTCCTTGCCGCTCTTCCAGACCTTGCCCGTGTACTTCGTGACCACGAGATCGTCCTTCTTGATCTCCGGCCCGGTGCCCTCCTTGACGGTGTTCACCACGAACTTGCCGCTCGGCTCGCCCTTGGGAACGGTGATCTCCGCCTTCTTGCCGGCCTCGCCGGCGACCGTCGGCATCGGGTCGGCCGACGCCACCGCCTTCGGCACCTCGGTCTTCGCGGTGCTGGCCGACGGGGACGCCGAGGGGTCCTTCTTCTTCTCCTCGTCGCCCCCTCCGCAGGCCGCGGTGAGCATCAGAGCCGGCACGATGAGCGCGGCAGCAAGTCGGCGTCGCACAATGGTCCTCAGGGTTGCTGGAATGGTCCGTCGTAGCGGCCCACTCTACGGGCTGACCCCTGCGCGACAAGGCGGTGGCGTGCGGGGACCCCGCACGCCACCGCGCACGGGGTCCCGGCCGCTCCGCATCACACGCCGGATCACATGCCGGCGATCAGCTTCTCCACCCGGTCGTCCACCGACCGGAACGGGTCCTTGCACAGCACCGTGCGCTGCGCCTGGTCATTGAGCTTCAGGTGCACCCAGTCGACCGTGAAGTCCCGTCGCTGCTCCTGCGCCCGGCGGATGAAGTCGCCGCGCAGCCTGGCCCGGGTGGTCTGCGGGGGCACCGACTTGCCCTCGAAGATCTTCAGGTCGTTGCACACCCGCGCCGCCTGCCCCTTGCGCTCCAGCAGGTAGTACAGGCCCCGGCGGCGGTGGATGTCGTGGTACGCGAGGTCTATCTGGGCGACCCGCGGGTTGGACATCGTCATGTTGTGCTTGGCCCGGTACCGCTCGATCAGCTGGTACTTCATCACCCAGTCGATCTCGGTGCCGATCCGGTCCAGGTCCTGCGCCTCGACGGCCTCCAGGGTGCGGCCCCACAGCTCCAGGACCTGCGCCACCACCCCCGTGTTGATGCCCCGCCGGTCGGCGAAGTCGAGGGCCTTGTCGAAGTACTCCCGCTGGATCTCCAGCGCCGAGGCCTCCCGGCCGCTGGCCAGGCGCACCTTGCGCTGGCCCGTGATGTCGTGGCTGACCTCGCGGATCGCCCGGATCGGGTTCTCCAGGGTCAGGTCCCGCATCACGGTGCCCGCCTCGATCATGCGCAGCACGAGGTCGGTGGCGCCGACCTTGAGCAGCATCGTCGTCTCGGACATGTTCGAGTCGCCGACGATGACGTGGAGCCTGCGGTAGCGCTCCGCGTCGGCGTGCGGCTCGTCGCGGGTGTTGATGATCGGCCGGGAGCGGGTGGTGGCGGAGCTGACGCCCTCCCAGATGTGCTCGGCCCGCTGGCTGACGCAGTAGACCGCGCCCCTGGGCGTCTGCAGCACCTTGCCCGCGCCGCAGATCAACTGGCGCGTGACGAGGAACGGGATCAGGATGTCCGCGAGGCGGGAGAATTCGCCGTGCCGGGCCACGAGATAGTTCTCGTGGCATCCGTACGAATTGCCCGCCGAGTCGGTGTTGTTCTTGAAGAGGTAGACGTCGCCCGCGATTCCCTCCTCGTGCAGGCGGCGTTCGGCGTCGACGAGCAGGCCTTCGAGAATGCGCTCGCCGGCCTTGTCGTGAGTGACCAGTTCGGTCAGGTTGTCGCATTCGGGTGTTGCATATTCCGGATGCGAACCCACATCGAGGTACAGGCGGGCGCCGTTCCGCAGGAAGACATTGCTGCTGCGGCCCCATGACACGACACGGCGGAAGAGGTAGCGCGCCACTTCGTCAGGAGACAGTCGGCGCTGTCCCCTGAACGTGCACGTGACGCCGTACTCGTTCTCCAGCCCGAAAATGCGGCGGTCCATGACTGAACATTACGCCTTCTGCACTCTTCTGAAACCGAGTTCGAGAACGGCGTTCCGGTCAGTTTTTGATCAAGGGCTCCCGGACGGGCTCCGGCGCACCCTCCGCCGACCCCGCGACGGCCCGGCTGCGGCCCGCGCCCGCCAGTGCCCCCTGAGTCAGCATCAGCACCACCAGCGCCGCCGCGCCACCACCGCAGGCCACCGCGAAACCGGCCGCCACACCGCCCCGTTCCAGCGCCGGACCCGCCGCCGCCGTACCGATCGCGGCGCCGACCCCGAAGAAGGTCACCAGCCAGGAGAAGGCCTCCGTCACCGTGCCCGCCGGGGCGTGCCGGTCCACCACGATGAACGCACAGGCCAGCGAGGGCGCCAGGAACACGCCCGCCAGCGCCGCCAGCGCCGTCATCGCCACCGGGCCCACGTCCAGCAGCAGCGGCAGGTAGCAGACCGCCAGCAGCGCGACCAGCAGCCGCAGCCGCCGCTCCGGAGCCCCGGCCCACTGGCGCGCGCCGTAGACCACGCCGCCGACCAGGGCGCCCAGGCCCAGCGCCGCCATCAGCCAGCCGTACACGGCCTGGCCGCCGTTCTCGTCGGCGTAGGCCACCGCCGCCACAGCGATCGAACCGAGCGCCATGCCGATGAAGAAGAACGCGCCCAGCAGCGCCAGCAGCCCGCGCGAGCGCAGCGCGCCCAGCCAGTGCGCCTCGCGCGGCGCGGAGCGCCAGGTCCGCGAGGGCTCCGAGAGCACCACCATCAGCACACCGAGCAGACCCACGCCGTTCAGGACCAGCAGCGCCACGGCCGGGGACCACAGGGACACGCACAGGGTGACCAGCAGCGGCCCGACCGTGTACATGATCTCCTGGGCCACCGCGTCCATCGCGTACGCCGCGTGCACCCGCTCCTCGCGGCCGCCGAGCACCCCCGGCCACAGGGCCCGCAGACCGCCCTCCAGCGGCGGGGTGAAAAGGCCGGAGACCACCATCGCCGCGTACGCGGCCGCCACCGAGTCCGTGCCGGCCACGGCCAGCCAGACCATGCCCGCCGCGGACACCAGCGCCGCCGGCAGCTGCACGCGCGGCTGCCCGTACAGGTCCACCGCCCGGCCCAGCAGCGGCTGGCCCACGGCGTTGGCGAGCCCGTACACGGCCGCCAGCGCGCCCGCCAGGCTGTAGCTGCCGCCCTGGTCCCGGACGAAGAGGACGATCGCGATCGCCGCCGTGGCGTTCGGCAGCCGGCCTATCAGCGTGCCCGCCAGCAGCCTCGCGGCGTACCTGGTCCTGAGCAGCTCCGCGTAACCCGCGGCCATGACCGCCCCCTTCTGCCCGGATCACCGGGGTAATACGTATAACGAGACACGTCATACGTACCATGGCGACAGACCACGGGTCCACCCGGCGAACCGCCCGCACCCGTCCCACCTCGCATTTCAGGAGCCCCCTGTGACGAGACCCACCAGCCGCGACGTCGCCACCGCCGCCGGGGTCTCCCAGGCCACCGTCTCCCTCGTCCTCGGCGAGAAATGGCGCGGCCGTGTTTCCGAACGCACCGCCGGCCTCGTCCGCGAAGCCGCCACCACCCTCGGCTACCGCCCCAACCTCGCCGCCCGCAACCTCCGCCTCGGCAGCACCCGCACCGCCCTCCTCGTCGTCCCCGCCCTCACCAACGAGTTCTTCGCCCGCGTCTACACCGGCGCCGCCCGCATCGCCGCCGAACACGGCTTCGGCGTCGTCCTCTACCCCTCCCCCGACGGCACCGGCCCCGCCCGCGACCCCTTCGCCTCCGCCCGCGCCGCCCTCGACGGAGTCATCGCCTCCTCCATGGCCACCGGCGCCCTCGACGCCCTCGGCGGCGACGGCCTCCCCCTCGTCATGCTCGACAGCGACCCCGCCTCCGGCCGCGCCGCCGCCCACGTCAACCTCGCCATCACCGACGGCATGCGCCAGGTCACCGAACACCTCCTCGGCCTCGGCCACCGCCGCTTCCTCCACCTCGCCGCCGACGTCGACTCCTGGACCTTCGACATCCGCGCCGACGCCCTCGCCGCCCTCCTGCGCCCCCACGCCACCCTGCGCACCACCCGGGCCGCACTCACCGTCGACGCCGCCCGCGCCGTCGCCGGAACCGCCCTCGCCGACGCCCGCGACCGGCCCACCGCCGTCGTCTGCGACGACGACATCCTCGCCGCCGGCGTCTGCAAGGCCGCCCGCCGCCTGGGCCTGCGCGTCCCCGAGGACCTCTCCGTCACCGGCGTCGACGACCTCGCCCTCGCCACCGCCGTCGAACCCGAGCTCACCACCGTCGCCCTGCCCGCCGAGCGCGTCGGCGAACAGGGCATGACCGCCCTCCTCGCCGTCCTCGACGGCACCCCCTGGACCGCCCCCGAGATCCCCGTCGAACTCACCGTCCGCGACTCCACCGGCCCCGCCCCGGCGCCCTGAAACGCACGAGGGCCCCGGCCCGACCCCCACACGGGGGATCGGACCGGGGCCCGTGCACCACGCGGCCTACTCGGCGTCGTCCTCCGACACCTCGTCGTTCGAGACGGCATCCGCCTGGGCCGCCGCCGGAACGTCCGCCTCCAGCAGCCGCGCCAGCTGCCGGCCCCGGATCCGCTTGAACTTGCGCTGCTGCGACCGCGTCCGGTCCAGCACCGCGACCTCCAGCCGCTCCGCCGGAATGGTCTTGTCCGCACCGTTCGCCTGGCTCGACAGCGCCTGCACCGCCAGCTTCAGCGCGTCGGGCAGGGTCATCCCGTCCTGGTGGCGCTGGTCGAGGTAGGTACTGATCTGCTCGGCGTTGCCGCCGACCGCGACCGAGCCGTGCTCGTCCACGATCGAGCCGTCGTGCGGCAGCCGGTAGATCTGGTCCCCGGCCGCCGTCGCGCCGACCTCGGCCACCACCAGCTCCACCTCGTACGGCTTCTCGCCGGCCGAGGAGAAGATGGTGCCGAGCGTCTGCGCGTACACGTTCGCCAGACCGCGCGCCGTCACGTCGTCACGGTCGTAGGTGTACCCGCGCAGATCGGCGTAGCGCACGCCGCCGATCCGCAGGTTCTCGTACTCGTTGTACTTGCCGGCGGCCGCGAAGCCGATCCGGTCGTAGATCTCGCTGAACTTGTGCAGCGCACGGGACGGGTTCTCGCCGACGAACACGATGCCGTCGGCGTACTGCAGCACGACGAGGCTGCGGCCGCGGGCGATGCCCTTCCGGGCGTATTCCGCCCGGTCGGCCATGGCCTGCTGGGGTGACACATAGAACGGAGTCGACACCGGTTATCCGTCCCTTTCTTCTGGGCGACGAGACGAGGACTGGTCAGAGCAGGGCGGCGCGCGGTCCGTCGGGCTCCTGGAGCCGGCGGTCCGTCACCTTGCGGGCGAGCGCCTGCGACTCGTCCTCGTCCAGCCTGCGGAAGCCCTCGTCGGTGATGACGGTGACGATGGGGTAGATGTGGCGGTACAGGTCCGGCCCGCCGGTCGCCGAGTCGTCGTCGGCGGCGTCGTACAGCGCCTGCACGACCAGCGTGGTGGCCTGGTCCTCCGACAGGTCGGGACGGTAGAGCTTCTTCATCGAGCCCCGGGCGAAGATCGAACCGGAGCCGGTGGCGGCGTAGCCGTGCTCCTCGGAGCGGCCGCCGGTCACGTCGTAGGAGAAGATCCGGCCCTTCTCCTTGGCCTCGTCGTACCCCGCGAAGAGCGGCACGACCGCGAGCCCCTGCATGGCCATGCCCAGATTGCTCCGGATCATGGTGGAGAGCCGGTTCGCCTTGCCCTCCAGGGAGAGGGTCGCCCCCTCCACCTTCTCGAAGTGCTCCAGCTCCAGCTGGAACAGCTTCACCATCTCCACGGCCAGGCCCGCCGTACCGGCGATGCCGACCGCGGAGTACTCGTCGGCCGGGAACACCTTCTCGATGTCCCGCTGCGCGATCATGTTCCCCATGGTCGCCCGCCGGTCACCGGCGAGCACGACCCCGCCGGGGAAGGTGGCGGCGACGATGGTCGTCCCGTGCGGGGCCTCGACGATCCCCTCGGGGAGCTTCCGGTTCCCCGGCAGCATCTCGGGCGCGTGCGCGCCCAGGAAGTCCATGAAGGACGACGACCCCGGCGTCAGGAAGGCTGCCGGTAGACGCCCTGTGCCACGATTGTTGGCTTCCACGCGTGTCCCTCCAGATATGAGACGACCCGACGGGCTGCGTCGGGATCATCACCCAACTTGCCGATGGCCGTGTTGCAGTTGAAGCAAAGTACGCCTCGGACCTTACCCGTGGTGTGGCAATGATCCACATGTACGGCCGGAGCCTTCAAACAGATGAGACAGACCCCGCCCTGGGCGGCGATCATCTCGTCCCGCTCGGCCTCGGTCATGCCGTAGGAACGCTTGAGATGGCCCGCGCGCCCCTGGATGGCCCGGCACGCCTTGCACCGAGTCGACAAGCCGTCCGACGCAGTAGCGTTCTTGTGCCACTCGCTGTGCGGTTTGATCTCCCCGCACTGCCGACAGAGCTTGTGGCCCGGTGGGGCGTCCACCTTCTCCTTGACAACCTTGCCTCTCTCTGCCTGTCGGCGCCGGGAGTGTGCGGCGCCGTACTCCGCCACACACTCCCGGCATCTCGGCTGAAGGCCGTCGCCGCGATTTCGGTCTAGGGCGAACCCCCTCAGTGGTACGTCCCGGCCACAGCCGCGACACCACTTCGTTCCGTTGGACATGGAACGAATACTTGCGAATCCACCTTAGATTCGAAGGCTATTCGCCGCCTTTTTGTACGAAACTCCGAACGAAGTCCTCGGCATTTTCCTCGAGTACATCGTCAATCTCGTCAAGAACCGAGTCGACATCGTCGGAGAGCTTCTCCTGCCGCTCCTTGAGGTCGGACTGCGCTTCCGCGGCCTGCTCCTCGACCTCTTCGGTCGAGCGAGTGGCCTTCTGCTGTCCGCCGCCGGTGTCCTTGGTCGCCATGTCTACCTCACCCCGCTCGGTTCGCACGCTCACACAGAGAGACCCCGGGATTCGGGACCTCTCAAGATCAGACCCTACGTCGGACCCTACAAGGAGGGTCCGGTGTTCGTCCCCGTACTTTCACAACGTCCGGGTGCCTTCATGATTCCCGGACCGGGGCCCTTTCAGGCCCCGGAAGCGCCACTCACTGACCGGAAAGCACCCGGACCAGGTCCTCCGCCGTGCGGCAGCGGTCCAGGAGCTCCTTGACGTGGTTCCGGGTGCCCCGGAGGGGCTCCAGGGTGGGGACGCGCTGGAGGGAGTCGCGGCCCGGGAGGTCGAAGATCACCGAGTCCCAGGAGGCCGCCGCCACGTCGTCCGCGTACTGCTCCAGACAGCGGCCGCGGAAGTACGCCCGGGTGTCCTCCGGGGGCTTGCTCTCCGCCCGCTCGACCGCCGGCTCCTCCAGCAGCCGCTTCATCTTGCCCCGGGCCACCAGCCGGTTGTACAGGCCCTTCTCGGGCCGTACGTCCGAGTACTGGAGGTCCACGAGGTGGAGGCGCGCCGCGTCCCAGCCCAGGCCGTCGCGGCGCCGGTAGCCCTCCAGGATCTCCCGCTTGGCGATCCAGTCGAGCTCCCCCGACAGGCTCATCGGGTCCGTCTCCAGCCGGCCCAGTACGTCCTCCCAGCGCCCGAGGACGTCCTTGGTCTGCTCGTCCGCGTCCGTCCCGAACCGCTCGTCCACGTACTTCCTGGCCAGCTCGAAGTACTCCATCTGGAGCTGTACGGCGGTCAGGGTGCGCCCGCTGCGCAGCGTGATGAGGTGCTGGAGGTCGGGGTCGTGGGAGACCTGGTGGAGGGTGCGGACGGGCTGGTCCACGGCGAGGTCGACGTTGATGAAGCCGTCCTCGATCATGGACAGGACGAGCGCGGTCGTGCCCAGCTTGAGGTACGTGGAGATCTCGGAGAGGTTCGCGTCGCCGATGATCACGTGGAGGCGGCGGTACTTCTCGGCGTCCGAGTGGGGTTCGTCGCGGGTGTTGATGATGGGGCGCTTGAGGGTGGTCTCCAGCCCGACCTCGACCTCGAAGTAGTCCGCCCGCTGGCTGATCTGGAAGCCGTGCTCGCGGCCGTCCTGGCCGATGCCGATGCGGCCGGCCCCGGTGACGACCTGGCGGGAGACGAAGAAGGGGGTCAGGTGGCGCACGATGTCCGAGAAGGGGGTCTCCCGCTTCATCAGGTAGTTCTCGTGCGTGCCGTAGGAGGCGCCCTTGTTGTCGGTGTTGTTCTTGTAGAGGTGGATCGGCTGGGCGCCGGGCAGCTGGGCGGCCCGCTCGGCGGCCTCGGCCATGATCCGCTCGCCGGCCTTGTCCCAGAGCACGGCGTCGAGGGGGTTGGTGACCTCGGGCGAGCTGTACTCGGGGTGGGCGTGGTCGACGTAGAGGCGCGCGCCGTTCGTGAGGATGACGTTGGCGAGGCCGATGTCCTCGTCGGTGAGCTGGCTGCTGTCGGCGGCCTCGCGGGCGAGGTCGAAGCCGCGGGCGTCCCGCAGCGGATTCTCCTCCTCGAAATCCCAGCGGGCGCGTCGCGCCCGGTGCATCGCCGCCGCGTAGGCGTTGACGATCTGGGACGAGGTGAGCATGGCATTGGCGTTCGGGTGCCCCGGAACGGAGATCCCGTACTCCGTTTCGATCCCCATTACTCGCCGTACGGTCATGCGGCCCTCCTTGCCCGGCGGCGCTCCCGTTCGGGAGCGGCGCTCAAGTACCGCTGGTGCTCCGGTGCGTCGTGTGCGGTGCCCGTCCCCGCACTGCGCGACCGGCGGTACGGAAGAGCCTAGAACCACTCCGCGCTGGTGGGGAGATCATTTCAGTCATTGAATTCCGCCTCGTCACCGGCTGAAAAAGACGGATCGAGGCCGGCGGTAATACGGGCGGTAAAGCAGTCGGCCGCGGGTGCCGTGTGAGGCACCCGCGGCCGCCTCGCTCCGTCAGAGGTACTGACCCGTGTTCGCCACCGTGTCGATGGAGCGTCCGGTGTCCGCGCCCTGCTTTCCGGTGACGAGGGTGCGGATGAATACGATCCGCTCGCCCTTCTTTCCGGAGATGCGGGCCCAGTCGTCCGGGTTGGTGGTGTTGGGCAGGTCCTCGTTCTCCTTGAACTCGTCCACGCAGGCCTGGAGGAGGTGGGAGACCCTCAGGCCCTTCTGGTTGTGTTCGAGGAAGGCCTTGATGGCCATCTTCTTGGCCCGGTCCACGATGTTCTGGATCATGGCGCCGGAGTTGAAGTCCTTGAAGTAGAGGACTTCCTTGTCGCCGTTGGCGTACGTGACCTCGAGGAAGCGGTTCTCCTCGGTTTCGGCGTACATCTGCTCGACGACGGTCTGGATCATGCTGTGGACGGCCACCTGGGGCGAGCCCGAGTGCTCGCCGAGGTCGTCCGCGTGGAGCGGGAGCGAGGCCTTGAGGTACTTGGCGAAGATGTCCTTCGCCGCCTCGGCGTCCGGGCGCTCGATCTTGATCTTCACGTCGAGCCGGCCGGGCCGCAGGATGGCCGGGTCGATCATGTCCTCGCGGTTGGAGGCGCCGATGACGATGACGTTCTCCAGGCCTTCCACGCCGTCGATCTCGGCGAGCAGCTGGGGGACGATGGTGTTCTCCACGTCCGAGCTGACTCCGGATCCGCGGGTGCGGAAGAGGGATTCCATCTCGTCGAAGAAGACGATGACGGGGGTGCCCTCGCTCGCCTTCTCCCTCGCACGCTGGAAGACGAGGCGGATGTGCCGCTCGGTCTCGCCGACGTACTTGTTGAGGAGCTCGGGGCCCTTGATGTTCAGGAAGTACGACTTGCCGGCCGCCTGCCCGGTCACTTCCGCGACCTTCTTGGCAAGGGAGTTGGCGACGGCCTTGGCGATGAGCGTCTTGCCGCAGCCGGGCGGACCGTAGAGCAGGATGCCCTTCGGGGGCCGCAGTTCGTGCTCCTTGAACAGGTCGGGGTAGAGGTAGGGGAGCTCGACGGCGTCGCGGATCAGCTCGATCTGGTCGCCCAGGCCGCCGATCTTCTCGTAGTCGATGTCCGGGACCTCTTCGAGGACCAGGTCCTCGACCTCGCTCTTCGGGACGACCTCGTAGACGTAGCCGGAGCGGGGCTCGAGCAGGAGGGCGTCGCCGGGGCGGATGGTGATGTCCAGGAGCGGCTCGGCGAGCCTCACCACCCTTTCCTCGTCGGTGTGCCCGACCACCAGGGCGCGCTCGCCGTCCTCGAGGATCTCCTTGAGGGTGACGATGTCCCCGGCGCGCTCGAACTCCATGGCCTCGACCACGTTGAGCGCTTCGTTGAGCATGACCTCCTGGCCGCGCCGGAGGTCTTCCGGGTCGACGCTGGGGCTCACGTTCACGCGGAGCTTGCGGCCGCCGGTGAAGATGTCGACGGTGCCGTCCTCGTTCGCCTGGAGGAAGACACCGAAGCCGGCGGGCGGCTGTGCGAGGCGGTCGACCTCTTCCTTGAGGGCCACGATCTGGTCGCGGGCCTCACGGAGGGTGTTCGCCAGTCGTTCGTTCTGCGCGGAGACGCCTGCCAGATTCGTCTGGAGCTCGACGATCCGCTCTTCGAGAATCCTCGTGTGTCGCGGAGAGTCGGCGAGCTTGCGTCGCAGGACGGCGATTTCCTGCTCGAGAAAGGCAACCTGGCCAGCGGGGTCCTCAGACCCTCGCCCGGGCCGGATGCCGCGGTTGATGTCGTCGTCGTGGGCTGCCACGGTCCTCACCTCCTCCAAGGGGAGCTGGACGCTTCCTGACCCTACCTGGGCTGGTGGTGATTGAAACCCCTAGATCACAAAGACGGTAGAGGTGTGTCCGATCTTCACCCTTGCGTACTCCCTCACGCCAGGGAAATACCCACCCTTCAACATCGGAAAGCAGCCGGTTGTAAGGTCGAAGCGTTCAACACCCGTCAGGGCCCGCGCGACTTGCCGCGAGTCGTGGCTCCGGCGGATCACTCAGAGCAGGAAACGGCAGGAGATATGACCGTGCAGCAGGAGGCCCCGACGGGTGGTTCCGACGGGGCCGGGGAGCCGCTGGAGGTCTGGATCGACCAGGACCTGTGCACCGGGGACGGCATCTGCGTGCAGTACGCCCCGGAGGTGTTCGAGCTGGACATCGATGGTCTGGCGTACGTGAAGAGCGCCGAGGACGAGCTGCTCCAGGAGGCGGGGGCGACCACTCCGGTTCCTCTGGTGCTGCTCCAGGACGTGGTCGATTCGGCCAAGGAATGTCCGGGCGACTGCATCCACGTGAGGCGCGTTTCGGACGGGGTCGAGGTGTACGGCCCGGACGCGGAGTGACGGTTCAAACACTTCCGGCGGCCGGGTCCGTCAGCTCCTGGCGGAATTTCCCGCCGGTCCAGCGCCACTTGGCGAGCTGCTTCACATCGGGCTCGTAGCGCGGCACGGAGGGTGACGAGTAGCCGAGCAGGCGTGCGGTGACGTTCCCGTCCCGCACGGTGAGGTCGGTCACGGTCCGGCGGCGCCCGGCGTCGAGGAGGGTGGCGACGACCCGGGGGGCGGAGCCCTCCTGCGGGTCCCGGGACAGTACGTAGAGCGCGTGCGGCGGGGTACCGGAGCCGGCGTCGCAGCGGACGGCCGCCACGGTCTCGGGGCGGCCGTCGCCGTCGAGGTCGCCCTGGGCGGTTTCGGTGACGGTGTGCGGGGCGCCCTTGCAGTCCAGGGGGTACGCGGCCGCGTGCGCGTCGGGGGCCGTGGGGGCCGGGGCGGCGTCCTGGCCGGGCGCGGGGGCGGCTCCGGTGGCCGGGCCGGGCTGGAGCAGGCCGGCGCCGGCTATGAGGGCGCCGAGGGCGGTGGCCGTGGCGAGCCAGTGGACGGGCCTGGTGCGACGGTGCGCCAGGTCGGTGGGGCTGTGCAGCACGCCGGGTGTCTCCTGTGCGAAGGGTGACGGGGAGCCAGCATCGTGCCACACCTCACACTGCGGTGGAACGGGCGGGTCCGTACCCGTACGACACGGCACCCCGGCAACGAAAAGGCGCTGTGGCGCAGTTCCCGGTTCGTCCGGGGAACTGCGCCACAGCGCTTTCGTGTTGGCGGGGTGCGCTACGCGGAGCGGTCGCTGCCGGGGCCCTCGTAGTCCTCGCCGTAGGCGCCCTTGGAGGGGCGGCGGCGGCGCATGGGGGGCTCGACGCCGTCGGCGAGGCGTCGGGCGGTGACCAGGAAGCCGGTGTGGCCGATCATCCGGTGGTCGGGGCGGACCGCGAGGCCTTCGACGTGCCAGTTGCGGATCATCGACTCCCACGGCTGCGGTTCGGCGTAGCAGCCGAACTCGCGGATGGACTCGACGGTGCGCGAGAGCTGGGTGGTGGTGGCCACGTAGCAGCAGAGGATGCCGCCGGGGACGAGGGCCTTGGAGACGGCCTCCAGGCACTCCCAGGGGGCGAGCATGTCGAGGATGACGCGGTCGACGTCGGTGTCGGACAGGTTGTCCTGGAGGTCGCCGACGGTCAGCTGCCACGCGGGGTGCGGGCCGCCGAAGTAGCGCTCGACGTTGGCCGTGGCGATCTCGGCGAAGTCCGCGCGGCGCTCGTAGCTGTGGAGCATGCCCTGGTCGCCGATGGCGCGCAGCAGGAAGCTGCTCAGGGAGCCGGAGCCCACTCCTGCTTCCACGACGCGGGCGCCGGGGAAGATGTCGGCGAAGGCCAGGATCTGGCCCGCGTCCTTGGGGTAGACCACGGCGGCACCGCGGGGCATGGACAGGACATAGTCGGGGAGCAGGGGGCGCAGCGCGAGGTACGCGACGTTCCCCGTGGTACGGACAACACTGCCCTCGGGAGCACCGATCAGCTCGTCGTGCGGGAAGGAACCCTTGTGGGTGTGGAAATTCTTCCCTGCTTCGAGCGTGAACGTGTAGTGGCGGCCCTTGGGGTCGGTGAGCTGAACCTGGTCCCCGACCTCGAAGGGCCCGCGTCGGCGGGCGGCACCGGTCGGTTCGGACATGTGACCAGTGTATTGGCTTCAGGACTGGGGCCGCGCCATGGCCTTCACGAAGGCCTTCTCGACGTCGAGGGTGGACAGGACGCCGTAGATCTCGCCGGTGGGTTCGAGGACGAGGTACTCGGTGGCGGGGGTGGCGCGGAGGTGGTCGAGGAGTTCTTCGCCGGTGAGGTCCGCGGAAACCTTCATCCCGTCGGTGAGGTCCTGGGCGAGGGTGCTGACGGCGACCCAGGGCCGGCGGTGTTCGGGGACGGAGGCGATGGCGGTCTCGCGGACGATGGCGGTGGGGTCGCCCTGGCCGTCGACGACGACGAGGGCGCGGGCTCCGGCCTCGTTGGCGCGGCGGAGGGCTTCGGAGAGCGGGGTGGCGGTCTGGACCGGGATGGCGCGGCGGGTGAGGGTGCGGGCGCGGAGTTCGGGGAGGTGTTCGCGCAGGCGGGCCATGCGGAGGCTGTTGCCGGCGCCGGTCCAGATGATCGCGGCGAGGATCGCGGCGAGGAGGGCGTCCATGACGGTGTCCATGCCGCCGATTTCCCGGGTGGGGTTGCCGAGGACTCCGGTCTGGGTGAGGAGGGGCAGTCCGATGAGGACGGCGACGGCGAGGGCGCGGCCGACCCAGGCGGCGGCGACGGTGCCGGTCATGGGTTTGCCGGTGATGCCCCAGATGACGGCGCGGAGCATGCGGCCGCCGTCGAGGGGGAGGCCGGGCAGGAGGTTGAAGGCGGCGACGAGGAGGTTGGAGATCATCAGGCCGGCGAGGAGGACGCCGGGGACGCTGGCGGGGTGGACGGCCTTCATGCCGAGGTAGAAGGCTCCGGCGAGGGCGAGGGAGAGGAGGGGGCCGACGAAGGCGAGGACGAATTCGCGGCCGGGGGTCTCGGACTCCTTCTCGATCTCGGAGACTCCGCCGAAGAACTGGAGCTGGATGCGGCGCACGGGGAGCTTGTAGCGGAGCGCGGCGATGGTGTGCGCCAGTTCGTGGACGAGGACGGAGGCGTAGAAGGCGACGGCGAAGAAGAGGGAGACGAGGTAGCGGGCGGGGCCGAGGTCGGGCAGGACCCGGTCGAGCTGGTCTCCGAAGACCCAGGTGATGAGGGCGGCGACGAGGAACCAGCTGGGCGAGACGTAGACGGGCACGCCGAAGGGGCGGCCCATGAGGATGCCGCCGCCCGGGTCGGAGCGCTTGGACCTGCGCTCGCCGGTTTCGTCGGTGTCTGCCACGGTCTTCCTTCGTTCGTGCGGTGCTTCCAGTGTGGTCCACGTCGCGTGGGTGGCGTGGTGCGCTGTTGCGCGGTGTGATGCTCCGATCATGCAGTGCGAGGGGCCAGGAGTCGATGGTATGCGCGTCCTGTCCGTCCCGGGTCGTAGGGTTTCAGGCATGACGACGACCCCCGGTGCCGGTTCCGCAGACGTTCCTTCGGGTGCTTCCCGGCCGACCTCGCTGTCTCCCTCGCGGGCCGGTGACTTCATGCAGTGCCCGTTGCTGTACCGGTTCCGGGTGATCGACCGGCTGCCGGAGAAGCCGAGTGCGGCGGCGACGCGGGGGACGCTGGTGCACGCGGTGCTGGAGCGGCTGTTCGATCATCCGGCGCAGGAGCGGACGGTTCCGCGGGCGAAGGAGCTGCTGCCGGGGCAGTGGGAGCGGCTGCTGGAGGCGAAGCCGGAGCTGGCGGAGCTGTTCCCGGAGGGGGACGGCGGGGCTTCTCTGGCGGGCTGGCTGGCGGAGGCGGAGGCGCTGGTGGAGCGCTGGTTCACGCTGGAGGACCCGACGCGGCTGGAGCCCGTGGAGCGGGAGTTCTTCGTGGAGACGGAGCTGGAGTCGGGGCTGCGGCTGCGCGGGATCATCGACCGGGTGGACGTGGCGCCGACGGGTGAGGTGCGGATCGTCGACTACAAGACGGGCAAGGCGCCGAAGCCGCAGTACGCGGAGGGCGCGCTGTTCCAGATGAAGTTCTACGCGCTGGTGGTGTGGCGGCTGCGGCAGGTGGTGCCGCGGCGGCTGCAGCTGGTGTACCTGGGGAGCGGGGACGTGCTGACGTACGACCCGGTGCCGGCGGATCTGGAGCGGGTGGAGCGGAAGCTGCACGCGCTGTGGGAGGCGATCCGGGAGGCGACGGAGACGGGTGACTGGCGTCCGCGGCCGACGAAGCTGTGCGGCTGGTGTGATCATCAGGCGGTGTGTCCGGAGTTCGGGGGTACTCCCCCGGTGTATCCGCTGGTGGTGCGGCCCCGGGACGGGGCGGATCGCCCGGCCGGTTCCTGATCGTCCGGCCAGGGCAGAATGGGCCGCGTACGCCGTTCATGCCCGACGAATACGAGGTACCCCGTGGCGATCCGCGTCCTGCTGGTCGACGACCAGCCACTGCTGCGCACCGGCTTCCGGATGATCCTGGAGGCGGAGGGTGACCTGGTCGTGGTGGGTGAGGCCGGGGACGGGCTGCAGGCGCTGGAGCAGGTTCGGGCGCTGCAGCCGGACGTGGTGCTGATGGACATCCGGATGCCGCGGATGGACGGGGTGGAGGCGACCCGGCAGATCACCGGGCCGGACCGGAACGGGCCGGCGAAGGTGCTGGTGCTGACCACGTTCGATCTGGACGAGTACGTGGTGGAGGCGCTGCGGGCGGGGGCGAGCGGGTTCCTGCTGAAGGACGCCCCGGCGAACGAGCTGGTGCAGGCGATCCGGGTGGTCGCGGCGGGTGAGGCGATGCTCGCGCCGAGCATCACGCGGCGGCTGCTGGACAAGTACGCGGGGCACCTGCCGTCGGGTGAGGAGAGCCTGCCGGACACGCTGGGGACGCTGACCGAGCGCGAGGTGGAGGTGCTGAAGCTGGTGGCCCGGGGCCTGTCGAACGCGGAGATCGCGGCGGACCTGTTCGTGAGCGAGACGACGGTGAAGACGCACGTGGGCCATGTGCTGACGAAGCTGGGTCTGCGGGACCGGGTGCAGGCGGCGGTGTACGCGTACGAGAGCGGTCTGGTGCGTCCGGGCGCGCAGTAGTCCCGGGTACGGCTCCGCCCCGGCTCCCTTCTCGGGTGCCGGGGCGGAGGTGTGTCCGGGGCGGGTCAGCCCTTGCTGATCTCCCAGAAGCGGAAGACCGTGGAGGCGTCCAGGGACCACTGGAGGCCGGTCACGTTCTGGCGGGCGACGGCGTACTGCTTGCTCTGCCAGAGCGGGAGGAGCGGGAGCTCGTCGGCGACGATGTCCTGGAGGCGGGTGTAGTCCGTGTTGGCCGCGGTGCGGTCGGACTTGGTGGAGGTCGCGGGGATGATGGTCCCGCTGATCTCCTTGTTGTCGTAGTTGTTGTGCAGGACGTTGTCCGGGCCGAAGAACGGCTGGGTGAAGTTGTCGGCGTCGGGGTAGTCGGGGACCCAGCCCTTGACGTAGATGCCGTACTTGCCGGCCTCGATGTCCTTCTCGTACTGCTCGAACTCGACGGACTTGACGTCGGCGTCGAAGAGGCCGCTCTCGTTGAGCTGCTTGGCGATGACCTGGAACTGGTGGTCGGTGGACGGGCCGTAGCGGGACGGCGTGGACCACAGGGTCAGCTTGACCTTGCCGGTGATGTTGGCGGCCTTGAGGACCGCCTTGGCCTTCTCCAGCTGCGGCGAGCCGCCGTAGCGGTCGAAGTACGGGGTGGTGTGTCCGGCGATGCCGGCCGGGACGATCGAGTACAGCGGGGCGGCGGTGCCCGCGTACACGTCCTTGACGAGCGCTTCGCGGTCGACGAGGTAGGCGATCGCCTTGCGGACGGGGAGCTTGCCGACGACGGGGTCGTTGACGTTGAAGACCAGGTGCTCGACTTCGGCGCCGGTGCCCGTGACGACGTCGACCTTGTTGTCGCCGGTCTTGGTGGCGGCGAGGCCGGCGATGTCCTTGGCGGCGAGGCCGCGGAAGGCGAAGTCGACGTCGCCGCTCTCCAGGACGGTCTTGAGGCCGGCCTGGTCACCGTTGAAGAACTTCAGCGTGACGCCGGTGTTCTTGGCCTTGGCCTTGCCGCTGTAGGACTCGTTGACCGAGAAGTTGGCGCTCTTCTCGCTGAAGGCGTCGAGCTTGTAGACGCCGGAGCCGATCGCCTTGTTGTCGGTGCGGAGCTTGTCGGCCGGGTATTCCTTGCGGTCGACGATGGCGCCCGCGCCCGACGCGATCTTGCTGGGGAAGGTGGCGTCGGAGGACTTCAGCTTGAAGACGACGGTCTTCTCGTCGGGGGCGTCGATGCTCGCGATCGACGAGAGCATCACGGCGGGGCCGTTGGCGTCGTTGATCTTCAGGGTGCGCTCGAAGGAGAACTTGACGTCCTTCGAGGTCAGGCTGTTGCCGTTGCTGAACTTCAGGCCGCTGCGCAGGGTGCACTTGTACACCTTGCTGTCGCCGCCCTCGAAGTTGCAGGCCTGGGCGGCGTCGGGCTCGGGGGTGGTGCCGCCCTTCGGGAACGTCAGCAGGGACTGGAAGACGTTGTTGAAGAGCAGCCAGGAGCCCGGGTCGTAGCCCGAGGCGGGGTCGACGGACTTCACCTTGTCGGATATGCCCATGACCACGCCCTTGCCGCTGCCGGCGGCGGAGCCGTCCTGCGAACCGCAACCGCTGAGCAGCGCTGCGGCAGTGGCCGCGCCGAGCGGGGCTGCCAACCACTGGTTACGTCTCTTCACGCTGATGTCCTTCACAGTCTTGTCTGGTCGTTGCGCCGGCCTGCGACGTCCGCCGCCGGTTCCTGCCGGTCTCAGCCGCTGACACCTCGGCCGAGTTCCCACAGCTGGAGGTCGGAGATGGCGTTGACCGACCATTCCACCCCGGTGATCCCGTCGCGGGAGGCGACGTACTGCTTGCCCTGCCACAGGGGCAGGACGGGGACGTCGTCGGCGACGATGTCCTGCATCTCCGTGATCGCGGGCACGGCGACGTTGCGGTCGGCCGCGCGGCGGGATTCGGGGATGAGCCTGGTGCGCACCGCGGTGTTGGCGTACGGCGTGCCCAGGAAGTTGTCCTGCTCCAGGAACGGGGCGAGGAAGTTGTCGGGGTCCGGGTAGTCGGGGAACCAGCCGAGCCCGTAGGCGGCGTAGTCGCCCTTCTTCTGGGCGGGGCGGAAGGTGCCCCACTCGTTGCCCTGGACGGTGATGTCGAACAGCTGGGTGGAGTTCAGCTGGGTCTTGAGGGCCTCGAACTCGGCGGCGGTGCCGTCGCCGTAGTGGTCCGTGGTGTAGTTCAGGGTCAGCTTGACGGGGGTCTTCACCCCGGCGGCCTTCAGCAGCTCGGCGGCCTTGCCGGTGTTGGCCTCGCCGTACTTGTTGTAGAACGAGTTGACGTGGCCGGGCACGGCGGTGGGGACGAGCGAGTAGAGGGGCTGCGCGGACTTCCCGTAGACCTTGGAGATCACGTTGTTGCGGTCGACGGCCGCGGCGAGGGCCTGGCGCACGGCCTTGTTGTTGACGGTCGGCGCGTCGGTGTTGAAGCCGATGTAGCGGATCTCCAGGCCGGGCATCGGGGTGAGCTTGACGCCCTTGGGGGGCGTCTTGGCGAACTCGGTGATCTGCGCGGGCGACAGGGTGCGGGAGACCACGTGGACCTTCCCGTCGGTGAGCGCCTTGCCCATGGTGGCGGAGTCGTCGAAGGTGCGCAGTTCGACCTTGTCGTTCTGCAGCTTGATGTCGCCCTTGTAGTTCGGGTTCTTGGTGAAGACGGCCCGGACCAGGTGGTTGTCCTTGACCTCGGCCTTCATCGTGTACGGGCCGGAGCCGTCGACGGTGAAGCCGGGGCGGAGCTTCTTGGCCTCGTAGCTCTTCTCGCTGACGATGCCGGCGGCGGGGGTGGCGAGCTTGTACGGGAAGGTCGCGTCGGCGGTCTTCAGGTGGAAGACGACGGTGTCGGTTCCCTTGGTCTCGACGGTGTCGAGGGTGGAGAGGAGGGCGGAGGGCCCGTTCTCGTCCTTGATCGCGCGGACGCGGTCGATGGAGAACTTGACGTCCTTGGCGGTGAGCGGGTCGCCGCTGGCGAACTTCAGGCCGGGCCGCAGGGTGCAGCGGTAGCTCTCGTTGCCGGTGTCGGTGAAGCGGCAGTCGGAGGCGGCTTCGGGGACGGGCTGGCCGCCGCCGCGCGGGGTGCGCACGAGGGTCTGGACGGTCTGGCGCAGGATGTTCCAGGCGCCGGCGTCGTAGGCGTAGGCGGGGTCGAAGGGGGCGGGGGCGTAGTCGGCTGCCTCGAACCGGTCGGTGGTACCGACGACGATCGCTCCGGACGCTGCTCCTCCGCCGCTCGCGCTGCCGCATGCGGACAGCGCGGGGGTGAGCAGGCCGATCGCGGCCGTCAGCACCATGGTCTTGCGGTTCATGCTGGAAGTACTCCCTCACCCGGCACTTGTTCAAAGCGGCGTAGAGGGCACTTCGCGGCGGTCGCCCGTTCAGGGCGGAACGATCGGGCCGGTGTTTGACGATCGGTCCACGCGCGTACCGGCGCAAGGGTGTGCGGCCGGTGCGGCAAGGGTGCGTGCGGAGTGCCCGCGTCGACATTAGTGGGCTGGGGCGGGATGGCTGGAACTGGCAGGAGTTGGGGTGTAATCGCACCGTGATGGGTGCGGACTTACCGCTTATGCCGGAGTCCTCGCAGATGCGGTCAGGAGATGATCAATCCGGACACAAAGGAAGCCCCCGGAGCCTGCGGGAGGGCTCGGCGGGGGCTTCCCGGGTGACCAAGGTCACCTGACATTTCTCGCACGGACGGGGTGGAATTTCGGCCTCCGGGGTTAGAGGCGGAAGATCCTCCTGCCAGGCCAGAGGATCGCCCCGTTGCATACGGTACGGAGTGTGCGCGCTCAGTTCAGCGGAGTGATGAGGGAGCGCAGGAACGGAAGGTCGACGTCCTCCAGCGAGCGGACGATGGTCCGGCCGGGCGCGGGTTCGATGGTGCCGACGGAGGGGACGGCCACGACCCGGCAGCCGGCCGCCTCGGCGGCGGCGACGCCGGTGGCGGTGTCCTCGATCACGGCGCAGCGCGAGGGGTGCGCGCCGAGGGTGCCGGCGGCGAGCAGGTAGGGGTCGGGGTGCGGCTTGGTGCGCGGCACCTCGTCCCCTGCGACCGTCAGCGTGAACCGGTCGCGGCCGAGGGTCAGCAGCACCTGGTCGATGACCCGGCGGTGGGAGGCGGAGACCAGGGCGGTGGGCACGTTGTGCCGGGCCAGCTCGCTCAGCAGGCGCTCGGCGCCGGGCATCAGGGGGACCCGGTCGGCGATGCGGGCCTCGAACCGCTCGTTGAGCAGGACGCTCAGCTCGGCGAGGCCGATGTCGGCTCCGGTCCGCTCGATGAGGAAGGCGGCGCTGCGGCTCATGGGGCCGCCGACGACCACGTCCCGCCAGGACTCCTCCAGGCGGTGGCCGAGCTCCAGGAAGATCTGTTCCTCGATCTCCCACCAGAAGCCCTCGGTGTCGACGAGGGTGCCGTCCATGTCCAGCAGCACCGCCTGCAGGGCGTGCCCGTCGGCCGTGCGGGCGACGGGTGCGGGAACGGTGCTGGTCATGCGTACGCCTCTCTCCGGGGACGACGAGGCCGGTCACCTCGGACCCGTGGGGAACCCCCCTCGGGAACAGGTGACCGGCCTGTATGGGACCGACCAGTGTACGCCGATCTACGTCAGCGTGCGTTGAAATACTTCGCTTCGGGATGGTGGATGACGATCGCGTCGGTGGACTGCTCGGGATGGAGCTGGAACTCCTCCGAGAGGTGGACGCCGATGCGCTCCGGCTGGAGGAGGTCGGCGATCTTGGCGCGGTCCTCCAGGTCGGGGCAGGCGCCGTAGCCCAGGGAGAAGCGGGCTCCCCGGTACTTGAGGTCGAACATGTCGGCGACGGCGGCCGGGTCCTCGCCGCCGAAGCCGAGCTCGGCGCGGACGCGGGCGTGCCAGTACTCGGCCATGGCCTCGGCCAGCTGGACGGAGAGTCCGTGCAGCTCCATGTACTCGCGGTAGGCGTCGGCGGCGAACAGCTTGGCGGTGGCCTCGCCGATCTTGGAGCCGACGGTGACGACCTGGAGGCCGACGACGTCGGTCTCCCCGGACTCCTCCGGACGGAAGAAGTCGGCGAGGCACAGGCGGCGGCCGCGGCGCTGGCGGGGGAAGGTGAAGCGGGTGCGCTCGTTGCCCTGCTCGTCGAGGATGATCAGGTCGTCGCCCTTGGAGACGCAGGGGAAGTAGCCGTAGACGACGGCGGCTTCGAGCAGGTTCTCGGTGTGCAGCTTCTCCAGGAGGCCGCGCAGGCGCGGGCGGCCCTCGCTCTCGACGAGCTCCTCGTAGGTGGCTCCGCCGGCGCGGGCCTGCTTGAGGCCCCACTGACCCTTGAAGAGGGCTCCCTCGTCCAGCCAGGAGGCGTAGTCCTTGAGCGGGATGCCCTTGACGACGCGGGTGCCCCAGAAGGGCGGGGTGGGGACGGGGTTGTCGACGGAGACGTCGGAGCGGCCGCCGCTCTCCTCGGGCTCCTCCACCTGGAGCGCGGCGGTGTCGCGCTTGGCGACGCGGCGCTGCTTGAGCTCGGGAAGGGTGGCGCCGGGGACTCCGCGCTTGACGGCGATGAGGGCGTCCATCAGCCGCAGGCCCTCGAACGCGTCCCGCGCGTAGCGGACCTCTCCCTCGTAGATCTCGTGGAGGTCCTGCTCCACGTAGGCGCGGGTCAGCGCGGCACCGCCGAGGATCACCGGATAGTCGGCCGCCAGCTTGCGCTGGTTCAGCTCCTCCAGGTTCTCCTTCATGATCACCGTCGACTTCACGAGGAGGCCCGACATGCCGATGACGTCGGCCTTGTGCTCCTGGGCGGCTTCGAGAATCGCGGAGACCGGCTGCTTGATGCCGATGTTGACGACGTTGTAGCCGTTGTTGGTCAGGATGATGTCGACCAGGTTCTTGCCGATGTCGTGGACGTCGCCGCGGACGGTGGCCAGCACGATCGTGCCCTTGCCCTCGTCGTCGCTCTTGTCCATGTGCGGTTCGAGGTAGGCGACGGCCGTCTTCATGACCTCGGCGGACTGGAGGACGAAGGGGAGCTGCATCTGGCCGGAGCCGAAGAGCTCACCGACGACCTTCATGCCCTCCAGGAGGGTGTCGTTGACGATGTCGAGGGCGGGGCGGTCCTGGAGGGCCTCGTCGAGGTCGGCCTCCAGGCCGTTCTTCTCCCCGTCGATGATGCGGCGCTGGAGGCGCTCCTCCAGGGGCAGGGCGAGGAGTTCCTCGGCTCGGCCGGCCTTGAGGGACTTGGTGTTGACGCCCTCGAAGAGGGCCATCAGCTTCTGCAGGGGGTCGTAGTCGCCCTCGCGGCGGTCGTAGATCAGGTCGAGGGCGGTGTTGACCTGCTCGTCGTCGAAGCGGGCGATCGGCAGGATCTTGCTCGCGTGGACGATGGCGGAGTCCAGGCCCGCCTTCACGCACTCGTCGAGGAAGACCGAGTTCAGCAGGACGCGGGCGGCCGGGTTCAGACCGAAGGAGATGTTCGACAGGCCCAGGGTGGTCTGCACGTCCGGGTGGCGGCGCTTGAGCTCGCGGATCGACTCGATCGTCGCGATCCCGTCCTTGCGGGACTCCTCCTGACCCGTGCAGATCGTGAACGTCAGGGTGTCGATCAGGATGTCCGACTCCCGGATCCCCCAGTTGGAGGTCAGGTCCTCGATCAGACGCTCGGCGATCGCGACCTTGTGCTCGACGGTGCGGGCCTGGCCCTCCTCGTCGATGGTCAGCGCGATCAGCGCCGCACCGTGCTCCTGCGCCAGCCGCGTCACCTTCGCGAACCGCGACTCCGGCCCGTCACCGTCCTCGTAGTTGACGGAGTTGATGACCGCACGCCCGCCCAGCTTCTCCAGACCCGCCTGGATCACCGGAACCTCGGTCGAGTCCAGCACGATCGGAAGGGTGGACGCCGTCGCGAACCGGCCGGCCAGCTCCTGCATGTCCGCGACACCGTCACGGCCCACGTAGTCCACGCACAGGTCGAGCATGTGCGCGCCCTCACGGATCTGGTCCCGTGCCATCTCCACACAGTCGTCCCAGCGGGCATCCAGCATCGCCTCACGGAACTTCTTCGACCCGTTCGCGTTCGTCCGCTCACCGATCGCCATGTACGAGGTGTCCTGCCGGAACGGCACCGTCTGGTACAACGACGCCGCACCCGGCTCCGGCTGCGGGGTGCGCTGGGTGATCGCGGTGCCCCGGACCCGCTCCACGACCTGGCGCAGGTGCTCGGGGGTGGTGCCGCAGCAGCCGCCGACGAGGGAGAGGCCGTACTCGCGGACGAAGGTCTCCTGCGCGTCCGCCAGCTCGGCCGCGGACAGCGGGTAGTGCGCGCCCTGCTTGGTCAGCACCGGCAGGCCCGCGTTCGGCATGCAGGAGAGCGGGATGCGGGCGTTGCGGGCGAGGTAGCGCAGGTGCTCGCTCATCTCCGCGGGGCCGGTCGCGCAGTTCAGGCCGATCATGTCGATCCCGAGCGGCTCCAGCGCCGTCAGCGCCGCACCGATCTCGGAACCGAGCAGCATCGTGCCGGTGGTCTCGACGGTGACGGAGCAGATGAGCGGGACGCTGACGCCGAGGGCCTCCATGGCGCGGCGGGCGCCGATGATGGAGGACTTGGTCTGCAGGAGGTCCTGGGTGGTCTCGACGAGCAGCGCGTCGGCGCCGCCGGAGATCAGGCCTTCGGCGTTGATCTGGTAGGCGTCGCGGATCTGGGCGTAGGTGATGTGGCCCAGGGTGGGCAGCTTGGTGCCGGGGCCGATGGAGCCGAGCACCCAGCGCTGCTGTCCGGTGGAGGCGGTGAACTCGTCGGCGACCTCGCGGGCGATCCGGGCGCCGGCCTCGGACAGCTCGAAGTTGCGTTCGGGGATGTCGTACTCGGCGAGGGCCGCGTAGTTCGCGCCGAAGGTGTTGGTCTCCACGCAGTCCACGCCGACCGCGAAGTACTCCTCGTGGACCGACCGGACGATGTCGGGGCGGGTGACGTTGAGGACCTCGTTGCAGCCTTCGAGCTGCTGGAAGTCGTCCAGGCTGGGGTCCTGCGCCTGGAGCATGGTTCCCATGGCTCCGTCGGCGACGACCACGCGGGTCGCGAGCGCCTCTCGGAGGGCATCGGCCCGTGTCTGGGTGTCTGCGGGCGGGTTCGGCAACGAGGCCATGGTTGAGCTCCCTGGGCTGCGACGGCTGTCGGCTTTGCACCCTCTGTGTCAAGGGTGCACGCGGTCAGGGTAACCGCGCGGTGGCGGACCCGGTGAGGGTGTCCCACGTGGCGGACTGCATCCTGTGCCCGGGAGCTGCGTGGGAGGGTGCCCCGTGCGCGCCGCACCATGAAAGCCCCAACCATGCACGAGGTCGGCATCGACCGATAGTGTTCAGCATTGTCGAACTACGTCAGCAGGAGGCTGCGCGATGGCACGGAACATCCAGTCGCTCGAACGAGCCGCTGCGATGCTGCGGCTCCTGGCCGGCGGGGAACGCCGGCTGGGTCTCTCGGACGTGGCGTCCTCCCTGGGCCTGGCCAAGGGCACGGCGCACGGGATCCTGCGCACGCTGCAGGCCGAGGGCTTCGTGGAGCAGGACCCGGCCTCCGGGCGCTACCAGCTGGGCGCGGAGCTGCTGCGGCTGGGCAACAGCTACCTGGACGTGCACGAGCTGCGGGCCCGTGCGCTGGTGTGGACGGACGACCTGGCCCGGGCCAGCGGCGAGAGCGTGTACGTGGGGGTGCTGCACCAGAGCGGGGTGCTGATCATGCACCACGTGTTCCGCCCGGACGACAGCCGTCAAGTGCTGGAGGTGGGGGCGATGCAGCCGCTGCACTCCACGGCCCTGGGCAAGGTGCTGTCGGCCTACGACCCGGTGGCGCACACGGAGGCCCTGGACGCGGAGCGGGAGGCCTTCACGCCCCGCACGGTGACCGGCGCGGCGGGTTTCGAGGAGCTCCTGGACCTGACCCGGGCGCGCGGCTGGGCCTCGGACGTCGAGGAGACCTGGGAGGGCATCGCCTCGGTGGCCGCGCCCATCCACGACCGGCGGCGGATGCCCGTCGGCGCGGTGGCCGTCGCGGGCGCCGTGGAGCGGGTCTGCGGGGAGTCCGGGGAGCCCCGGCCGGCCCTGGTGGCGTCCGTGCGGGACTGCGCGCGGTCGGTTTCGCGCGATCTCGGCGCGGGCCGGTTCTGAGCTTGACCTGATCCATTCGGTCCACCCGACGGCCCACACCGTGTGCCGTTCGGGTGGACTTTGGCGTTTTACGACCAGCCATTGGCCTGATTTGGTCGATCGTACCGAGTGGTAACGATCCGGTTCTTTGACCTGGTCAGGCCTTGACGCGTTCTTCACCCAGGCGGAAAACTGCCGTTCATCGGTCGGCATTGTCGAACACCTA
The DNA here is from genome assembly GCF_044747545.1 of Streptomyces sp. NPDC090077. Lineage (NCBI taxonomy): Bacteria > Bacillati > Actinomycetota > Actinomycetes > Kitasatosporales > Streptomycetaceae > Streptomyces > Streptomyces sp. NPDC090077. The sequence goes on along the minus strand of NZ_JBIVEG010000026.1, from coordinate 70,920 downwards.
CCGGCAATACGCGTTAGGCTGTGGCGAGGCCATGGACCGGTGAAGCACTCACCGAGTGTGTGGACCACCGGAGGGACCCGGTGTCCGCCCACCCCTGGACGTAAGACAAAGGAGTCGCGGGTGTCCAGCTCCGACATCTTCATCGGCGAGACCATCGGTACCGCCCTGCTCACACTGCTCGGCGGCGGCGTGTGCGCCGCCCTCACGCTCAAGAGCTCCAAGGCCCGCGGCGCGGGCTGGCTCGCGATCACCTTCGGGTGGGGCTTCGCGGTCCTGATCGCCGCCTACGTCTCCGCGCCGCTCTCCGGCGCGCACCTCAACCCGGCGGTCACCGTCGGCATCGCCGTGAAGACCGGCGAGTGGGGTGACGTCCCCGTCTACTTCGCGGGCCAGCTGCTCGGCGCCATGCTCGGTGCGGTCCTGATGTGGATCACCTACTACGGCCAGTTCCGCGTGCACCTGGCGGACCCCGAGAACATCAAGGACGCCAAGCTCGGTCCGGAGGACCCGCACCCGCACGACCAGGCCGGCCCGGTCCTCGGCATCTTCTCGACCGGCCCCGAGATCCGCAACGTGGTCCAGAACCTCGCCACGGAGATCATCGGCACCTTCGTCCTGATCCTCGCGATCCTGACCCAGGGCCTCCAGGACGGCGGCAAGGGCCTCGGCGTCATCGGCGTCCTGATCACCTCCTTCGTCGTCGTCGGCATCGGCCTCTCCCTCGGCGGCCCGACCGGCTACGCCATCAACCCGGTCCGCGACCTCGGACCCCGCATCGTCCACGCCCTGCTCCCGCTGCCCAACAAGGGCGGCTCGGACTGGGGGTACTCCTGGATCCCGGTCGTCGGCCCGCTCGTCGGTGCCGTGCTCGCCGGCGGTCTGTACAACATCGCGTTCGCCTGATCAGCTTCGGCCGCGTTCGTAAGATCCGCACCGCCCTCCTGATTCCGCCTACTCAACAGACCTGCCAGGAGCAGCCATCATGACCAGCAGCACCGGCCCCTTCATCGCCGCGATCGACCAGGGCACCACCTCCTCCCGCTGCATCGTGTTCGACCGCGACGGCCGCATCGTCGCCGTCGACCAGAAGGAGCACGAGCAGATCTTCCCGAAGCCGGGCTGGGTCGAGCACGACGCCGTCGAGATCTGGACCAACGTCCAGGAGGTCGTCGCCGGCGCCATCGCCAAGGCCGAGATCACCGCCGCCGACGTCAAGGCGGTCGGCATCACCAACCAGCGCGAGACCACCGTCCTGTGGGACAAGAACACCGGCGAGCCGGTGCACAACGCGCTGGTCTGGCAGGACACCCGCACCGACGCCCTGTGCAAGGAGCTCGGCCGCAACGTCGGACAGGACCGCTTCCGCCGCGAGACCGGCCTGCCGCTGGCGAGCTACTTCGCCGGCCCGAAGGTCCGCTGGCTGCTCGACAACGTCGAGGGCCTGCGCGAGCGCGCCGAGGCCGGCGACATCCTCTTCGGCACCATGGACTCCTGGGTCATCTGGAACCTCACCGGTGGCGCCGAGGGCGGTACGCACGTCACGGACGTCACCAACGCCTCGCGCACCATGCTGATGAACCTGCACACCCTGGCCTGGGACGAGAAGATCGCGGAGTCGATGGGCGTCCCGCTCAACGTGCTCCCCGAGATCAAGTCCTCCGCCGAGGTCTACGGCCACGTCAAGGAGGGCGTCCTCGCCGGCGTCCCGGTCGCCTCGGCGCTCGGTGACCAGCAGGCCGCGCTCTTCGGCCAGACCTGTTTCGCCGAGGGCGAGGCGAAGTCCACGTACGGCACCGGCACGTTCATGCTGATGAACACCGGCGACAAGATCATCAACTCCTACAGCGGCCTGCTGACCACGGTCGGCTACCAGATCGGCGACCAGAAGCCGGTCTACGCCCTGGAGGGCTCGATCGCCGTCACCGGCTCGCTCGTCCAGTGGATGCGCGACCAGATGGGCATGATCAAGACCGCTGCCGAGATCGAGACCCTCGCGCTCTCGGTCGAGGACAACGGCGGCGCCTACTTCGTGCCGGCCTTCTCCGGCCTGTTCGCCCCGTACTGGCGCTCCGACGCCCGCGGTGTGATCGCCGGCCTCACCCGGTACGTCACCAAGGCGCACATCGCCCGTGCCGTCCTGGAGGCCACCGCCTGGCAGACCCGCGAGATCACCGACGCCATGACCAAGGACTCCGGCGTCGAGCTGGCGGCCCTCAAGGTCGACGGTGGTATGACCTCCAACAACCTGCTGATGCAGACGCTCTCGGACTTCCTGGACGCCCCCGTGGTGCGCCCGATGGTCGCCGAGACCACCTGCCTCGGCGCCGCCTACGCCGCCGGCCTGGCCGTCGGCTTCTGGCCCGACACCGACGCCCTGCGCGCCAACTGGCGCCGCGCGGCGGAGTGGACCCCGCGGATGCCCGCCGACCAGCGGGACCGCGAGTACAAGAACTGGCTCAAGGCCGTCGAGCGGTCCATGGGCTGGATCGACGACGAAGACGCCAGCTGACTGCACCAGCTGAGTCAATCGACGAGGAGCTGAAAGAGATATGAGCACCCTGCAGAGCGTCCCCGCCCTGGGTACGCACCCGACTTCCGGTGCCAACGCGAGCCGCGCGCAGACCCGCGAGCAGCTTTCGAAGGCCACGTACGACCTGCTGGTCATCGGCGGTGGGATCCTGGGCACCTCGGTGGCCTGGCACGCCGCGCAGTCGGGTCTGCGGGTTGCCATGGTGGACGCCGGCGACTTCGCCGGCGCCACCTCCTCGGCCTCCTCGAAGCTCGTCCACGGCGGTCTGCGCTACCTGCAGACCGGCGCGGTCAAGCTGGTGGCGGAGAACCACCACGAGCGTCGGGTGCTGGCCAAGGACGTGGCCCCGCACCTGGTCAACCCGCTCACGTTCTACCTGCCGGTCTACAAGGGCGGTCCGGTGGGTGCGGCCAAGCTGGGCGCGGGCGTCTTCGCCTACTCCGCCCTCTCGGCCTTCGGCGACGGCATGGGCAAGGTCATATCCCCGGCCCGTGCCGCCGCCGACAACCCCGGTCTCAAGACGGACAACCTCAAGGCCGTCGCGGTCTACTACGACCACCAGATGAACGACTCCCGCGTCGCCGTGATGACGGTCCGCGCGGCCGTCGAGTCCGGCGCGGTCGTCCTCAACCACGCCGAGGTCACCGGCCTGCGCATGACCAAGGGCCGGGTCACCGGAGCCGAGCTCAAGGACCGCCTGGACGGAACCGAGTTCGGAGTCGACGCGCGCGTCGTGCTCAACGCCACCGGCCCGTGGGTGGACCACCTGCGGCGCATGGAAGACAAGCACTCGATGCCGTCGATCCGCCTCTCCAAGGGCGCGCACATCGTCATGAAGCGCAAGTCGCCGTGGAAGGCCGCCATGGCCACCCCGATCGACAAGTACCGCATCACCTTCGCCCTCCCGTGGGAGGACCAGCTGCTGCTCGGCACCACCGACGAGGTGTACGAGGGCGACCCGGCGGACGTGCGCGCCACCGAGTCCGACATCCAGCAGATCCTGGACGAGGCCGCGTTCTCCATCAAGGACGCCGACCTCGACCGCTCGCTGATGACGTACGCCTTCGCCGGCCTGCGCGTGCTCCCGGGCGGCCCCGGCGGCGTCGAGAAGGCCAAGCGCGAGACGGTCGTCTCCGAGGGCGCGGGCGGCATGCTGTCCGTGGCCGGCGGCAAGTGGACCACGTACCGCCACATCGGCCGCGTGGTCATGGACAAGCTCGCCAAGCTCCCCGGCAGCCCGCTGACCGAGGACATGGAGCCGGTGAAGTCCCTCGTGCGCCGCGTCCCGCTGCCCGGTGTCGCCAACCCGAACGCGGTCGCGCACCGCCTGCTGGTGGACCGCGAGCCCGGCGCCCGCATGGACCCGCTGACCGCCCGCCACCTGGCCTCGCACTACGGCTCGCTGGCCTTCGACATCGCCCGCCTGGCGAACGAGGACCCGGCGCTGGCCGAGCGCATCCACCCGGACGGTCCGGAGATCTGGGCGCAGGTCGCCTACGCCCGCGACCACGAGTGGGCCGAGACGGTCGACGACGTGCTGCGCCGCCGTACGACGGTGACCGTCCGCGGCCTGGACGACGAGGCCGTACGGGCCCGCGTCGAGGAGATGCTGGGCCGCAAGGCATAGCTCGTACGCAGGTGGGGAAGAGGGGCGGTTCCGAGGGGAACCGCCCCTCTGTCGTGGGCTGTGGCCGACGTACCGCGAAGGCTTAGGCTGGCCCACGTACGCAAGGAACTTCGGAAGGAGACCTGGGTGATCGAGCTTGAGGGCGTGCCCGAGCTGATCGACCCGGTCATGGTGGCCGCGTTCGAGGGCTGGAACGACGCGGGTGACGCCGCCTCCGGTGCGGTGGCGCACCTGGACCGGGAGTGGAAGGGCGAGGTCTTCGCGGCGCTGGACGCCGAGGACTACTACGACTTCCAGGTCAACCGGCCGACGGTGTGGCTGGACAACGGGGTCAGGAAGATCACCTGGCCCACGACGCGGCTGTCGGTGGTCCGGATCGGCGGCACGAAGCCGCGTGACCTGGTGCTGGTGCGGGGCATCGAGCCGTCCATGCGGTGGCGGTCGTTCTGCAACGAGCTGCTCGGCTTCGCGCACGAGCTCGGCGTCGAGATGGTCGTCATCCTGGGCGCCCTGCTGGGCGACACCCCGCACACGCGGCCGGTGCCGGTGAGCGGGGTGACCTCGGACGCGGACCTGGCGCGGACGATGGACCTGGAGGAGACCAAGTACGAGGGCCCGACGGGCATCGTGGGCGTCCTCCAGGAGGCCTGCACGCACGCCGGGGTCCCGGCGGTGTCGCTGTGGGCGGCGGTGCCGCACTACGTGTCGCAGCCGCCGAACCCGAAGGCGACGCTGGCGCTGCTGAACCGGCTGGAAGACCTGATCGACATCCGGATCCCGCTCGGCGAACTGCCGGAGGACGCGCGGGCGTGGCAGCTGGGCGTGGACCAACTGGCCGCCGAGGACAGCGAGGTCGCGGAGTACGTCCAGACGCTGGAGGAGGCGCGGGACACCGCGGACCTGCCGGAGGCGTCGGGGGACGCGATCGCCCGGGAGTTCGAGCGGTACCTGCGGCGGCGGGACCCTTCCGCTGCCGCGGAGCAGCCGGGTGACGGCTCGTACCTGCGGGACACCTCCAGCGGGCTGACGCGGCCGCCGCGCCGCAAGCCGGACCCCTCCGGGGAGGAGCCCCAGCCCCCGGCGGCCCCGCCGGAGCCGGAGGAGCCGGGCGACGCCCCGGACGCGTAGCCCTGCGGGGCGGGTCGGGGGGGCGCCGCTGCGCGGAGCTTCCCCTACCCGCCCTTTCGCCGTTTCCTGGGGCTCCGCCCCAGACCCCGCGCCTCAAACGCCGGCGGGGCTGATACAGCGATGCCCCCGGCTCCGACGGAGTCCGGGGGCATCGGCGTACCTGCTACAGGGCCACGCCCAGCAGCGCGTCGACCGTGCGGGAGACCAGGCCCGGGGCCGATTCGTCGTCGCCGTCGGAGGCGTTCTGCGCACCCACCCAGGCGTCCACGGCGGCCAGCGCGGCCGGCGCGTTCAGGTCGTCGGCCAGGGCCGCGCGGACCTCCTCCACCAGGGCCTCGGCCGGCAGGCCGTCCGGCCGGGAGACGGCCGCGCGCCAGCGCGCCAGGCGGGCCTGCGCCTGGGCGAGGACGTCGTCCGTCCACTCCCAGTCCGCCCGGTAGTGGTGCGCGAGCAGCGCCAGGCGGATCGCCGCCGGGTCCACCCCGGCCCGCCGCAGCGCCGAGACGAAGACCAGGTTGCCCTTCGACTTCGACATCTTCTCGCCGTGCAGCGCGACCATGCCCGCGTGGACGTAGGCCTTGGCCATCGGGAACTCGCCCGTCAGGGCCTGCGCGTGCGAGGCGCCCATCTCGTGGTGCGGGAACGCCAGGTCGGAGCCGCCGCCCTGGATGTCGAAGCCCATGCCCAGGTGCTCCAGGGCGATGGCCACGCACTCGATGTGCCAGCCGGGCCGGCCGCGGCCCAGGGAGCCGCCGTCCCAGCTCGGCTCGCCCTCGCGGGCGGCCATCCACAGCATCGGGTCGAGGGGGTTCTTCTTGCCCGGACGGTCCGGGTCGCCGCCGCGCTCGGCGGACAGGGCCCGCATCGCCGCGGCGTCGAGGTGGGAGACCCCGCCGAAGTTCGGGTCGGACTCCACCGAGAAGTAGACGTCGCCGTCGAGCTCGTACGCGGCGCCCGCGTCCCGCAGCCGCTCCACCAGCGGCACGATGCCGGGTATGGCCTCGACGGCGCCGATGTAGTGCTGCGGCGGCAGCATGCGCAGTGCGGTCATGTCCTCGCGGAAGAGGGCCGTCTCGCGTTCGGCGAGCTCGGTCCAGTCGTGCCCGTCGCGCAGCGCCCGCTCCAGCAGCGGATCGTCCACGTCCGTGACGTTCTGGACGTAGTGGACCTGCCGCTTGTTGTCGAGCCACACGCGCTGTACGAGGTCGAACGCGTTGTAGGTCGCCGCGTGACCGATGTGGGTCGCGTCGTACGGGGTGATCCCGCAGACGTAGAGGCGGGCGACGGGACCGGGGTCGAGGGTGATCGTCCCCTGGGTCGCGGTGTCGTGGATCTGGAGGTCGCGGCCCTTGCCGGGCAGGGCGGGGACCTCAGAAGCGGGCCAGGCATGCATGGTTCGAGCCTAACCGGACGAGTGTTCCGCAAACGAATGGGATCAGCACTGTTGGCCTGATCGGCACTCTTGCGGTCTGGCTGGTTCTATGCGTCCACGATCATCCGGAGACGTACCTGCTCAGACGGGCGGCCAGGGGATCGAAGGCCACTGCCCGGAGGGCTGCGGATGCTTCCCGTCCCGCAGCAACTGCGCCACACGGGCCCGTACGGCGGCCAGCTCGACCGGGGTGATCAGTTCGCCCAGCCGGGTGGCGAGGGGCTCCCCGTCGGCCAGCTGCGCCCGGAGGGACTCCAGGACCTCGCGGGCCTCGCCCGTGAGCGGCTCCCCCGCCCAGCCCCACAGCAGGGTCCGCAGCTTGTCCTCCGTGTGGAAGGTCACGCCGTGGTCGATCCCGTAGAGCCGGCCGTCCGGCGCGGGCAGCAGGTGGCCGCCCTTGCGGTCGCCGTTGTTGATCACCGCGTCCAGGACGGCGAGGCGGCGCAGCCGGGGGTCGTCGGCGTGCACGAGGAGGGCGGTGCGGCCCTCCCCGACCTCGGCGAAGGCGACCGGCTTCCAGCCCTCCCCCGCCTCCTCGCCCTCGACCAGGGCCAGGAGCCCGGACTCCGGCGATTCTCCGGCGTCGATCCAGTGCTGGACCATGCCCTCGCCGTACGGGCCGTCGCGCAGCACGGTGGTGGGCACCAGGCCCCACCCGGTGGCCTCGGAGACCAGGTAGGCGGCCCGCTCGCGCCGGGCGAGGTTCCCGTCGGGGAAGTCCCACAGCGGCCGCTCGCCCTTGACGGGCTTGTACACGCACTCCGCGCTGCGCCCCTCGTGGGCGACGGTGCACAGCAGGACCGCGTTGGACGCCTCGGCGATGCGGCCGCGGACGGTGAGCTCACCGCGGGTGAGCAGCTCCTCTATCGGGGTCACCTCGCTCACGCCTGGCGCCGGTACCCGTTCTGGCGGGGGCAGACGTGGCCCTCGGGGTCGAGGGGCAGGCTGCACAGCGGGCACGGCGGCCGGCCCGCGTTGACCACGTCGAGGGCCCGCTTGGCGAAGGCGCGGGCCTGGGCGCCGGAGAGGCGGACCCGCAGCATCGGCGGGCCGTTCTCCTCGTCCTGGAGGAGGCGCTCCTCGGCCTCGGCGAGGTCCTCCTCGGAGTCCGCGTCGAGTTCCACGAGCGCCTGCGCCTCGACGATCATCCGCTGCTCCTCGCCGTCCCAGGCGAGGGCCATGGTCCCGACCCGGAACTCCTCCTCGACGGGGACGTCCAGCGGTGCGGTGTCGGCGGCCTCGGGAGAGGCGACGGCCGGGACGGGAGCGTTCCCGCCGGTGCGCCGCACGACCTCGTCGAGGAGCTCGTCCATCCGCTCGGCCAGCGCCGCGACCTGGGTCTTCTCCAGGGAGACGCTGGTGACGCGGGGGCCCGCGGAGGCCTGGAGGAAGAAGGTGCGGCGTCCAGGCAGACCGACCGTGCCGGCCACGAAGCGGTCCGGGGGGTCGTAAAGGAACACCTGACGGGGCACGTCCAGTCTCCAAGTCTGAGGCAGGGGCAGGGCTGCTCATGTGCTGTTGGCCCTGCCACCCTACTGCGCCGTTCGATCAGGCCGCGCCCGCGCCGCCCCCCACGACGGCGTTGCCGCCGCCCTCGGTCTCGGAGTCGGCGGAGGCCACCGGGTGCGGGATCAGCGGGGCGAGGTCCCCGGTGTCGCCGAGGCGCAGCAGGAAGGGGCGGGTGGGGGTGTAGCGGATCGCGGTGACCGAGCAGGGGTCGACGTGGATCCGCTGGAAGAGGTCGAGGTGCATGCCGAGGGCGTCGGCGACGAGGGACTTGATGATGTCGCCGTGGGAGCACATGAGGAAGACGGCCCCGGCGCCGTGCTCCTCCTCGATCCGGGCGTTCCATTCGCGTACGGCGTCCACGGCGCGGGCCTGCATGGCCCGCATGGACTCACCGCCGGGAAAGGCCGCGGCCGACGGGTGCTGCTGGACGATCTTCATCAGGGGTTCGTCGGCGAGTTCGGAGAGCTTGCGGCCCGACCAGTCGCCGTAGTGGCACTCGCCGATCCGGTCGTCGGTGTGCAGGGGCAGTCCGGGGCGGGCGGCGAGCAGCGGGGCCAGGGTCTCCCGGCAGCGCTGGAGCGGGCTGGTGACGGCTGCGGCGAGGGGGATCCCGTCGAGCCGTGCGGGCAGTGCGGCGGCCTGTCCGGCGCCGTGGTCGTCCAGGGCCACTCCCGGGGTCCATCCGGCGAGCAGGCCTGCGGTGTTGGCGGTGGACCGCCCGTGTCGTACGAGGATCAGCGTGGCCATGCATGCAGGGTATGCGGTGGGGCCGGCGTGCGGGCGGGCGCGGGTGGGGGAAGAATGCCCGGCGTGATTGTCGACTGTGCGATGTACCGGGACGGGCACCGCTCCCGGGCCCCCGAGGACTTCTCCGACGCCCTGGCCGCGGCCCGGGCCCACGGCGACGCCTTCCTCTGGGTCGGCATGTACGAGCCGACGGAGGCGGAGTTCGACCGGGTGAGCCGGGAGTTCGGCCTGCACAAGCTGGCGGTGGAGGACGCGCTGACGGCGCACCAGCGGCCGAAGCTGGAGGTGTACGACGACTCGCTGTTCGTGGTCCTCAAGCCGGTGCTGTACGACGACGATGCGGACACGGTGACCACGGGCGAGCTGATGCTGTTCATCGGCGACTCCTTCGTGGTCACGGTGCGGCACGGCGAGGGGGCCGCGCTGGCGGCCGTACGGCACCGGCTGGAGCAGGATCCGGAGGTGCTGCGGCACGGCCCCACGGCGGTGCTGTACGCGGTGTCCGACGCGGTGGTGGACCACTACATCGAGGTGGCGGCCGAGCTCCAGGCGGACCTGGAGGAGCTGGAGGCGGACGTGTTCGCGCCGAACCCCCAGGACTTCAAGAACACCGCCGCCCGGATCTACGGCTTCAAGCGGCAGGTGCTGGAGTTCCGCCGGGCGACGAGCCCGCTGCTCCAGCCGATGGACCGGCTCGCCTTCGGGAACGTGCCGTTCGTGCACGACCACGCCCGGCCCTTCTTCCGGGACGTCGCCGACCACCTGACGAAGGCGAGCGAGTACATCGAGGGCCTGGACCGGCTGCTGTCGGACGCCCTGGCCGCGCACCTGGCGCAGATGGGCGTCCGGCAGAACGACGACATGCGCAAGATCTCCGCCTGGGCGGCCATGGCCGCGGTCCCCACGATGATCGCGGGGATCTACGGGATGAACTTCGACGACATGCCCGAGCTCCGGCAGCCGTGGGGCTACCCGGCGGTGGTGGCGCTCATGGTGGGCCTGTGCCTGGCCCTGCACCGGATGTTCAAGCGGCGCGGCTGGCTCTGACCCGGCCCGGCCCTACGCGAACCCGTGGGTGGTCCTGGGCACGCCGCCCAGCGGGTCGCGCCGCTCGGGCTGGCGCAGACTGGTCATGCGGTGCCAGCCGCTGAAGCGCTCGTACGCGTACACCGCGCGGATGCCGGCGGCGAGGGCGGCCGCCTTGGGCGCGGGCCAGCGCAGCAGCCGGCCCATGTGGTCCATGACGGCGAGGCTGACGTCCCGGTAGACGCCGATCTCGGCGAGGGCGCTCTCGCGCAGCACCCGCTGGATGGCCCGGCCGTGTCCGGCGCGGGCGAGGCGCAGCAGTTCCTCGTGGCAGTAGGCGAGGTGGTTGTCCTCGTCGTTGCTGATGACGCGGACGGCCTTGCCGACCTCGGGGTGGTCGCCGAAGTGGCGCAACAGCATGACCATCTGGTCGGCGGCGCGCTGTTCGGTGACCCGGCTGTGGGCGAGGTAGACGACGATGTCCTGCTCGCTGAGGGTCTCGTCGCGGCGCAGCTTGTCGTGCGCGAGGCCGATGCCGCGGCGTTCCAGGAGCATCGTGTAGTCGGTCTCGGGCGGGACGGGGACGGCGGGCAGGCCGCGCTTGCGCAGCAGGGCCCGGAAGATCCGGCCGTGCTTGTCCTCGTCGGCGCCGTGCCGGGTGATCTTGGGCGCCAGGTCGCGCATGCCCTCGGGTACGAGGGCGGCGATCCGGGCGTTCTCCCAGCCGCCCTGGGACTCCCCGCTGGCGGCGATGGAGCAGAACAGCTGGAAGGAGTCGTCGTGCTCGACGATCTCCTGGAACAGGCTGCGGGCAGAGAGCATGCAACGAGTCAAATGCGGATCGACCGGGCGGGCAACCGAGGGGTGGCGGCACTCGGCCGAATGAACGAAACCGGCGGGTGCCCGGCGGGGCGTAACCCCGGGGCCGGGCCGGGCGTTGTTCGCTGTGTCGGCCGTGGCGGGGAAGACCCCCCGAGCCCCCACCACGGCCGCTGACTCCTTTTAGACGCCGCCCTCGCACTGCTCCGCAGGCTTCGGGCGGCTGCGTCGGACTCCGTCCGACGTCCCCCTCAGACGAGGCCGGCCAGCTCCAGGGCCTCGGTGCCGGCGCGCAGGGCGGTGAGCCGCTCGTCGAGGGTGAAGCCGGCCGGGGCCAGCGTCAGGGTGGTGACCCCGGCCTCGGCGTAGGCCCGCATCCCGTCCGCGATCCGCTCCACGGAGCCGAGCAGGGTGGTCGAGTCGATCAGCGAGTGCGGGACCGCGGCGGCCGCACCGTCCTTGTCGCCGCCCAGGTACTTGGCCTGGATCTCGGCGGCCTCCTTCTCGTAGCCCATGCGCTGGGCGAGCTGGTTGTAGAAGTTCTGCTTCGGGCTGCCCATGCCGCCGACGTACAGGGCGGTGTAGGGGCGGAACATGTCGGCGAGGGCGGTGACGTCCTCGCCGACGGCCAGCGGAACGGTCGGGCAGACGTCGAAGCCGTCCATCGTCAGGCCGGCCTTCTCGCGGCCCGCGCGGATGTGCCGCAGGGCCGTCTCCTCCAGGTGCTCGGCGGCCGGGAAGATCAGCAGGGCGCCGTCGGCGATCTCGCCGGTCTGCTCCAGGTTCTTGGGGCCGATGGCCGCGATGTAGAGCGGGATGTGCGGGCGCTCGGGGTGCACGGTCAGCTTGAGCGGCTTGCCGGGGCCGCCGGGCAGCGGGAGCGTCCAGTGCTCGCCCTCGAAGCTCAGCCGTTCGCGGGACATGGCCTTGCGGACGATCTCCACGTACTCCCGGGTCCGGGCGAGCGGCTTGTCGAACTTCACGCCGTACCAGCCCTCGGAGACCTGCGGTCCGGAGACGCCGAGGCCGAGCCGGAAGCGGCCCTTGGTGAGCGAGTCCAGGGTGGCGGCGGTCATCGCCGTCATCGCGGGCTGGCGGGCCGGGATCTGGAAGATGGCCGAGCCGACGTCGATCCGCTCGGTCTGGGCGGCCACCCAGGCCAGTACGGTCGCCGCGTCGGAACCGTAGGCCTCGGCGGCCCAGCAGACGTCGTAGCCGAGCCGGTCGGCCTCCTGGGCGACGGCGAGGTTGTCGGCGTCCATGCCCGCACCCCAGTAGCCGAGATTGATGCCGAGCCGCATGTGTCGTCCCCTAACGGATGTACCGGTTTACCGATCAGTAACGTGGGTCTGCGGGGACTGTAGCGCGCCAAACGGCCCCGCGTCAGTGCCCCAGTAGTCTCAGCGGTCATGGAGCAGAGGCATCTCGGCCGCACCGGACTGCGCGTCTCCCGGATCGGCCTCGGCACCCTGACCTGGGGCCGTGACACCGGCGAGGAAGCCGCCGCCGAGCAGTTGAAGACGTTCTGGGAGGCGGGCGGCACGCTCGTCGACACGGCCGACGTGTACGGGGGCGGTGAGGCCGAGTACCTCCTCGGGCAGCTGGTGGGTTCCCTGGTGCCGCGCCGGGACGTCGTCATCGCAACGAAGTCGGGCAGCGTCCCGGACCCCGACCGGCGCTTCAACGGCTCGCGCGGGCACCTGCTGGCCGCCCTGGACGACTCCCTGGACCGCCTCGGCACCGACTACGTGGACCTGTGGCAGGTCCACGCCTTCGACCCGCTGACCCCGCTGGAGGAGACCCTCCAGGCGCTGGACCTGGCCGTCTCCAGTGGGCGGGCCCGGTACGCGGGGGTGTCCAACTTCAGCGGCTGGCAGCTGGCGAAGGCCGCGACGTGGCAGCTCGCCGCGCCCGGGGTGCGGACCCGGCTGGCCTCCACCCAGATGGAGTACTCGCTGCTCCAGCGGGGCGTGGAGCGCGAGGTGCTCCCGGCGGCGCTGGACCTGGAGGTCGGGCTGCTGCCCTCCTCCCCGCTCGGGCGCGGGGTGCTGACCGGCAAGTACCGCGACGGGACGCCGGCCGACTCCCGGGGCGCCTCTCCGGGGCTGGCCGCGCTGGTGGAGCCGTACCTGGACGAGGCGGCGGGCCTGATCGTGGACGCCGTGGTCACGGCCGCGCAGGGCCTGGCGGTCACCCCGCTCCAGGTGGCGCTGGCCTGGATCCGCGACCGGCCGGGGGTGGCCGCCCCGATCGTCGGCGCCCGTACGTCCACGCAGCTCGGGGCGGCGCTGTCGGTGGAGGCCCTTACCCTTCCGGAGGAGATCCGCCGGGCGCTGGACGACGTGTCGGCGCCCGTGCACCGCTACCCGGATCAGGACTGGAGCACGCTGTGAGTACGGCCCCCGACCCCGCCAACCCCGCTGCCGCGCAGGACCCGCACGAAGCCGCCGCGGGCCCGGAGGGCCGGACCGGAACCGACCCCGGGGCCCCGTCCGCACCCGGCACAGCCGAGGACTCCGCCGGCCGGCAGGCCCCGGACGGGGCCGACGGCCCGGGCAGCGCGGCGACGGACGAGGCCGAGGCGACCGACCCCGCCGAGGCCGCCGACGGGCAGCAGGGCAGCCCGGACCCGGCGGACGGCCCGGAGGCCGACGGGCAGCAGAACCCTGACCCGGCCGACCGGCCGGAGGCCGACGGAGGTCAGAGCTCGGACCCGGCCGACGGCCCGGGACCCGACGCACAGCAGGGCCCGGACCCGACCGACCGGCCGGAGGCCGACCGAGGGCAGGACCCGGACCCGGCCGACGGCCCGGAAGCCGACGCACAGCAGGGCCCGGACGCGGCCGACGGCCCGGAAGCCGACGCACGGCAGGACCCGGACGCGGCCGACCGGCCGGAGGCCGACGCACGGCAGGGTTCGGACGCGGCCGACCGGCCGGAGGCCGGCTCGGTGGGCGGCGACGGGCCGGCAGGCCCGGGGGCCGGCGGGGGTCCGGGGGCGGAGCCCCCGGTTTCGGGAAGGGGCGGGGTGGGGGAAAGCCCCGCAGGGGCCGACGCAGCCCCCGGAGCGGGACAGGACACCGCCGGGACGGAGCCGGCGCAGGTGAGCGAGGCACAGGCCGAGCTGGCCGCGCAGAAGGTCGAGCGGGAGCGGATCGCCCGGCGGAAGGCGGAGCGCGAGGGCCCCGTCGACGCCGGCGCCAAGCTCAGCGGCAAGGCCGCCGACCTGCTGGCCGCCGTACGGGCCGTGGAGAGCGGCGCCAAGCCGCCCGCCGCCGTCTACTTCGACGACGCCCCCACCGCCCCCCGCAAGCCCGCCCCCGCTCCCGCGCAGCCGCAGCCGCGCCCGGCGGCCCCCGCCCCGACCCCCGCGCCCACCGTCGGAGACATCGGTGCCGTCCGCGCCGTGCTCGCCCGCGGCGGCGCCCCCGAGGCCCTGGCCGGGCAGGCCGCCGAGGCACTCGGCGAGGGTGCGGCCGAACAGCTCACCGAGGACCCCTGGCGGCTGCTCGCCGTCCCGGGGGTCCGCCCGACCCAGGCGGACGGCTTCGCGCAGGCCCTGCTCGGCCCCGCAGCCGGTCCCGCCGACGAGCGCCGCGGCGCCGCCCTGCTGGGCTGGCTGCTGGACCAGGCCGCCGCCAAGGGGCACACCGCCCTGGAGGCCCCGGTGCTGGAAAAGGCCCTGGCCCAGTACGGGGTTCCGGCCCCCGCCGAGACCCTGGAGGCGGCCATCGGCGACGGTGCGGTGCTGGTGTTCCACGAGCCGCTGGGCCCGCCCGCCGCCGAGGACGAGGAGCCGCCCGTCAGGATCCTCGTCGGCCTGGAGGGGCACGCCCTGGCCGAGGAGGCGCTCGCGGACGGCCTGGCCCGGCTCGCGGGCACCTTCGCCGGCCCGGTGGACTGGTCGGAGGCGGCCGACGGCCCCGGGGCCGAGCTGGTCCGGGCCGTCTCGGGCCACGGCCTGGTCACCCACACCGGCGGCGAGGCCGCCCGCGCCGAACCGGCGGCCCTGCTGGCGGCCGCCCGCCGGCTCGGGCTGCGGGCCGTCCTCGCCGCGCACGCCCCCGCGCCGGACGCCGTCACCGTGGCCGGGCTGCTCGCGGGGACGGAGGGCCCGGGGCGGGACGCCGACGGCCGCTTCGACCTGGACCTGCTGATCGTCCTGGACGCCCCCCAGCTGGACGTGGAGCGGGCGGCCGCACTGGTGGAGTCGGTGCCCGACGGGGCCCGCCTCGTCCTCTCCGGCGACCCCGGCGTACTCGGATCGGCGGGCCCCGGGCGGGTGTTCGCCGACGTGCTGGCGGCCCGCGCGTTCCCCCAGGTGGTGTCCCGCACCCCGGATCCCGGCCCGATCGGCGAGCTGGTCTCGGGCATCGGGGTCGGGGAGCTGAACCGCGTCGACGCCCCCGGCAAGGAGGTCGTCATCGTGCCCGTGCGGGACGCCGGCGAGGCCGTGCACCGCACCGTGCAGCTGGTGGCCGAGTCGGTGCCGCGCGCCTTCGGGATCCCGGCCGGGGAGGTGCAGGTCGTCACCCCGGGCCACGGCGGCCCCGCGGGGACCCGGGCGCTGAACGCGGCCCTCAAGGAGCGGCTGAACCCCGGCCCGGGCCGGTTCGCCGGCTTCGACCCGGGCGACCGGGTGGTGCACGTGCCGTCGCCCGGGCGGGCGCTGCCGGCCCGGGTGGTGTCGGCCGACGCCCAGGGGCTGCACCTGGACGCGGGGGGCGCACGGGTCGTCGTACCGCAGGACCGGGTGGAGGCCCAGGTCCGGCACGGCTGGGCGGTGACGGCGCACCAGGCGGTCGGCTCGCGCTGGCCGGCGGTGGTCGTCGTGCTGCCCGGGGACGCGGCGCAGGCCCTGTCCCGGGACTGGGTGTACACGGCGTTCGGGCGGGCCGAGCGGCACCTGTCGGTGGTCCACGGGGTCGAGGAGGCGCTGCCGCGCGCGGTGGCGCAGGGGCTCCCGAAGCCGCGCACGACCCGGCTCACGGGCCTGCTGCGGGCCCTGACCGCCGCGCAGGAGGAACAGCCCTAGCGAACCGGCCCGGGAACGGGCCGTGCCCCGCCCTGCCGGTGTCGGCGGGCGGGGCACGGAGGGGGCGGTGCCGCAGCGGATCAGGCCGGGGTGAGGCCCGACTCGGCGGCGTTCTCCTCCTCGTCGGCGTCGTCGTCGAAGTCCGGCTCCTCGTCGAAGACCGAGCTCACGTCGAAGCGGTGCAGCACGTCCTGCGGATCGGTCTGCCCGAAGGGCGAGTTGAGCCAGTCCCCCGGTTCCGCGACCTCCTCCAGCGCGGCGATCCAGAGGGTGGAGTCGCCCTCCTCCAGGCCGAAGTCCTTGTAGCGGGAGGCGATCTCGTCGGGCTCGTACTCCCCGAAGAGCACCCCCAGCGCTCCGGCGGTGCCTCCGTCGTCGAGGAGTTCGGCGTCCCGGTCGTGCGCGGCGACCCGTTCGGCCTGGGCGATCAGCCGGGCCGGTTCGACGACGGCGTAGTCGCGGCGGATGAGCACGCTGAACGCGGCGGGCTCGGCGGGGCCGGTGTACGGGACACCGGTCTCGGGCGTGGGGATCTCGAAGGGGGTGACCTCGTCGTAGCGGTCATAGAGGAGTTCGTCGTACTCCTCGGCGGCGGCGGCGAGTTCGTTGAAGGCGGCGTAGACGGCCGGGTCCTCGTCCCCGATCCTGCTCTCGACCGCGGCGAGGTGACGGTCGAGTGCGGCCTTGACCGCCTCGGCGGCGGCGCGTACCTCGGCAACAGTGGGCAGAGCGGCATCAGACATAGTGCAGACGCTATCCGTAGCGGGCCGGTGCCCGCACAATAGATGCGATGCCGGAATACGAATTCGTCGACGTGTACGTGCCCCGCGGGACCCCCCGCAAGGAGGCGACCCGACTGCTGACCGACCATGCGGAATACGGGAACTGGGAGCTGGACCGCCTGACCCTGTACCGGGACGGCAGCCGCCGCGCACGGCTGCGCCGCCGGATCATCCGTCAGGTCCGCGCGACCTGGTGACGCGGGCCCCGCTGCCGGGGCCCGCGCCGTGAGTGCCCGTCAGGCGGCGTTGCGGGCGCGCCGGTAGAGCACGGCCCCGGCCAGCAGCAGCCCGCCGGCGAGCGGTACGCCTGCCGTCAGGGCGTCACCCGCGCCCGTGGCGGCGAGGCCGGGCGTCTGGCCGCCGGGCGTGCCCGGGGTCTGACCACCGGGGTTGCCCGGGGTCTGGCCGCCCGGGTTGCCCGGGGTCTGGCCACCGGGAGTGCCGGGCGTCTGACCACCGGGGTTGCCGGGCGTCTGACCGCCCGGGTTGCCCGGCGTCTGACCGCCCGGGTTCCCCGGCGTCTGACCGCCCGGGTTGCCCGGCGTCTGACCGCCCGGAGTGCCCGGCGTCTGACCGCCCGGAGTGCCCGGCGTCTGACCGCCCGGAGTGCCCGGCGTGTGACCGCCCGGGTTCCCCGGGGTGTGACCGCCCGGGTTCCCCGGGGTGTGCCCGCCCGGAGTGCCCGGGTTCCCGGGGTTCTGGCCGCCCGGGTTCCCCGGTGTGTGACCGCCCGGAGTGCCCGGGTTCCCGGGGTTCTGGCCGCCGGGGTTGCCGGGGGTGTGCCCGCCCGGGGTGCCGGGGTTCCCGGGGTGGCCCGGGTGATCGTCGTCGCACGGCTCCTCGTGGCCCCCGCCCGGGTGGCCGGGGTGACCCGGATGTCCCGGGTGGCCGGGGTGGCCCGGGTGCTGCGGCTTGCCCGACTGGTTGGCGCAGCGGTTGCCGAAGGCCGGGTTCAGGCCCCCCACCACCGTCACCGTGTTGCCGCACGCGTTCACCGGCGCGTCCACCGGCGCCTGCACGTTGTTCCCGGACAGCAGGCCCGGAGAGTTCGAGGCGTGCCCGGACGCCCCCGAGGCCGCCTGGGCCTGGCCGCCGGCGAACGCGAGGACACCCCCCGCGGCCGCCATCGTGATCAGCGTCTTCCTCGTGACCTGAACCGGTCGTCGCATCTGTACTCGTCCCCTGGTGTGTACGTTCCGTCCGGCGCGCGGACCGTACGGGCTCCCCCGCCCGCCGCGCCGGAGAATGAGCTTCCGGGCCTCTAAAGCCCGGTGGCCCCGGAGCGCTGGATGCGCTCCGGGGCCAGGACTTCAGAAGCGTCAGGCGTTGACGCAGGTGTTGCCGAAGGCCGGGTTCAGCAGGCCGATGACGTTGATGGTGTTGCCGCAGACGTTGACCGGCACGTGGACCGGAACCTGGACGACGTTGCCGGACAGGACACCGGGGGAGCCGATGGCCGCA
Organism: Streptomyces sp. NPDC090077; assembly: GCF_044747545.1. Lineage (NCBI taxonomy): Bacteria > Bacillati > Actinomycetota > Actinomycetes > Kitasatosporales > Streptomycetaceae > Streptomyces > Streptomyces sp. NPDC090077. Next base: position 52,824 of record NZ_JBIVEG010000026.1, on the reverse strand, counting down.
CCCTGCGCACCCGCGTCGGCGGCAGCCATGCCCGCACCCGCGAGAACCAGACCACCGGTGGCAGCCGCAGCGGCGACAACCTTCTTGAGCATTGTTCCTCCTAGTAGGCAATGCGGTCCCAGCCGCGGACCGCACCACCTGTAACGAGGAGGGATCACCGGGGCTACGAGCGTATGAGCGCATTCACTCTTCTCAGTGGAATCCGCACACCTTCCCGAATCTCCCGCGTTATGCGGAATCAACTCGTCCGTCAGGCCTCGTCGAGGAACCGGTCCAGGACCCGGACGCCGAACTTGAGCCCGTCCACCGGCACCCGCTCGTCCACTCCGTGGAACATGCCGGCGAAGTCCAGCTCCGGCGGCAGCTGGAGCGGCGCGAAGCCGAAGCAGCGGATGCCGAGGTCGTCGAAGGACTTGGCGTCCGTCCCGCCGGAGAGCATGTACGGGACCGCGCGCGCGATCGGGTCCTCGGCCCGCAGGGCGCCCTGCATGGCGTCCACGAGCCGCCCGTCGAAGCCGGTCTCCAGGGCCTTGTCCGCGTGGACGTCCTCGCGCTTCACGCGCGGGCCCAGGATCCGGTCGAGGTCGGCGAAGAACTCCTCCTCGTACCCCGGCAGGAAGCGTCCGTCCACGTGGGCCGTGGCCTGGCCGGGGATGACGTTGACCTTGTAGCCGGCGCCGAGCATCGTCGGGGCGGCCGAGTTGCGCAGGGTCGCGCCGACCATCTTGGCGATCCCGCCGAGCTTGGCGAGCGTGGCGTCCATGTCGTCCGGGTCGAGCGGGGTTCCGAGGGCGTCCGAGAGCTCGTCGAGGAAGTGCCGGACGGTCTTCGTGACGCGCACCGGCCACTGGTGGCGGCCGAGGCGGCCCACGGCCTCGCACAGCTCGGTGATCGCGTTGTCGTTGTTGGTCATGGACCCGTGGCCCGCGGTGCCCTCGACCGTGAGCCGCATCCAGTGCATGCCCTTCTGGGCCGTCTCCACGAGGTAGAGCCGCAGGTTCTCGTTCACCGTGAAGGAGAAGCCGCCGACCTCGCCGATGGCCTCCGTGACGCCCTCGAAGAGCCCGGGGTGCTTGTCGACGAGGTGCCGGGCGCCGTACGTGCCGCCCGCCTCCTCGTCCGCGAGGAAGGCCAGCACGATGTCCCGCGGGGGCTTGCGCCCGCTGCGCATGCGGTCGCGCACGACGGCCAGCGTCATCGCGTCCATGTCCTTCATGTCGACCGCGCCCCGGCCCCAGACGCAGCCGTCGGCGACCTCGCCCGAGAAGGGGTCGTAGGTCCAGTCGGCGGCGTTGGCCGGGACGACGTCGGTGTGCCCGTGGATCAGCAGGGCCGGCCGCGAGGGGTCCTCGCCCTCGATGCGGGCCACGGTCGAGGCGCGCCCCTTGTGCGACTCGAAGATCTGCGGCTCCAGCCCGACCTCGGCCAGCTTCTCGGCGACCCACTCGGCCGCCTTCCGCTCGCCGGGGCCCGAGTGGTCCCCGTAGTTGCTGGTGTCGATGCGGATGAGGTCCCGGCAGAGGTCGACGACCTCGTCCTCGCCGGAGACCGCCTTGCCCGCGCCCGTTGCGCTCACGCTGTTCCTCCCACTGATCAGTACCGGCTACCCCCACCATCCTCGCCCCCCGGGCCCGTCCGCCCAAGGGCGTTCCGAGCCCGCCGGGGGGTGTGATCGGGACCCTCCGCCGTTTGGTAATGTTTTCCATGTCGCAGCGGGCCGCAAGGAACGCGAGGCGCACACCCTGTCCGGGTGGCGGAATGGCAGACGCGCTAGCTTGA
>NZ_JBIVEG010000026.1:0-50946 GCF_044747545.1 Streptomyces sp. NPDC090077 | reverse complement strand
AGGTGCTAGTGCCCTTTATCGGGCGTGGGGGTTCAAGTCCCCCCTCGGACACCAACAGAAGGACCCCGCTTCGGCGGGGTCCTTCTTCGTTCCCCGGCAGCACGGTTCCGGGCCGGGAAGGGCGTGGACCGGCCACCCCGGAATGTTTGGTAATGTTTTCCACGTCGCAACGGGCCGCAAGGAACGTGAAGCGCACACCCTGTCCGGGTGGCGGAATGGCAGACGCGCTAGCTTGAGGTGCTAGTGCCCTTTATCGGGCGTGGGGGTTCAAGTCCCCCCTCGGACACCAACAGAAGGACCCCGCTTCGGCGGGGTCCTTCTTCGTTCCCCCGGACACGGGGAACGGGGCGGGAACGGGGAAGGGCCCCCGGGCCGGGATCTGGGATCCCGGCCCGGGGGCCCTTCGCGTACGGGCGGACCGGGTCAGTCGTTGGCGGCGGCGATCTCGGCCACGCGGCGGCGGACCAGGAACCAGCCGCCGACGAGGGCGGCGGCGATCGCCGGGAGGAACATGACCGTGGTGCGGCCGACGCCGCCGTCGCTCCACATCAGGACCAGGACCACGACCAGGAAGACCAGGGTCACGATCTGGGTGTAGGGGGCCCAGGGCAGGCGGTAGGACGGGCGCTCGACCAGGCCGTTCTTCGAGCGGTGCCAGAAGAACAGCGAACAGAGCATGACCATGGCCCAGGTGCCGAGGATGCCGATGGAGGCCAGGTTGAGGACGATCTCGAAGGCCTCGCCGGGCATCCAGTAGTTCAGGCCGACGCCCGCGACGCCGAAGGCGGCGGTGAAGAGGACGCCGCCGTAGGGGACCTTGCCCTTGTTCATGACGCCGGTGAACTTGGGGGCGGAGCCCGCCATGGCCATCGAGCGCAGGATCCGGCCGGTGGAGTAGAGGCCGGAGTTCAGGCTGGACAGGGCTGCGGTCAGGACGACCAGGTTCATGATGCCGGCGGCGCCGGGGACCCCGAGCTTGTCGAAGACGGTGACGAAGGGGCTCTGGTCGGCCGAGTACGCGGTGTAGGGGAGCAGCAGGGCCAGCAGGACCACGGAGCCGACGTAGAAGAGGCCCACGCGCCACATGATCGAGTTGATCGCCTTCGGCATGATCTTCTCGGGGTTCTCGGTCTCGCCCGCGGCGACGCCGCACAGCTCGACGGAGGCGTACGCGAAGACGACGCCCTGGACCACCAGGAGCATCGGCAGGACGCCGGACGGGAAGATGCCGCCGTGGTCGGTGATGTTGGCGAGGCCAGGGGTGTTGCCGCCGATGTCGTGGCTGGTGGCGACGAGGTAGATGCCGACGATCAGGAAGATCACCAGGGCGGCGACCTTGACCAGGGAGAACCAGAACTCCATCTCGCCGAAGTACTTCACCGAGATCAGGTTCGCGGTGAGGACGACGGCCAGGGCGATGAAGGCGAGCACCCACTGCGGGACGTCGGTGAACATCGACCAGAAGTGCGCGTAGGTCGCGGCGGCCGTGATGTCGGCCACGGTGGTGGTGGACCAGTTCAGGAAGTACAGCCAGCCCGCCGTGTAGGCGCCCTTCTCCCCCATGAACTCGCGCGCGTACGAGACGAAGGCGCCGGAGGACGGGCGGTAGAGGACGAGCTCGCCGAGGGCGCGGACCACGAAGAAGGCGAAGACGCCGCACACCGCGTAGGCGATGGCCAGCGAGGGGCCGGCGCCGGCGAGGCGGCCGCCGGCACCGAGGAAGAGGCCGGTGCCTATCGCCCCGCCGATGGCGATCATGTTGATGTGGCGGGACTTGAGGTCCTTGCTGTAGCCCTCGTCACCGGCGTCGACGGGACGGCGGGACGGCTCGGCGGGGGCCTCGGCCAAGGTGCGATCACTCATGTGGGACTTCGCCTTCGTGGTTCGGTCAGGCAGGTCCGGCGGCCGCGCGCGGGGGAGCTGGGTGGTGTCCCCCGTATCGCGGTACCGGTGATTTTGTCGCCATAGGAGACCACGTGCCTCCGCAACCCGCCAAAATCGGCCACCGAACGCGGAAGCCCCCGGCGACCATGGAAACGGTCTCCGGGGGCTTCCCAGGGGTGCGATTACGAGGGCTGCCGGGCCTCAGGCGCGCGGTGTGGCCTCCGCGGCCTGGTCGAGGCGGAAGGCCTCGTTGCCCAGGCCGATGCGGGCGTGGACCTCGGGGCGGCGGGACTTCAGCAGCAGCCCGTGGACCAGTCCGCCCAGGGCGGCGACGGCGATGATCGCGGGCAGGGCCCAGCTCAGCGCGGAACCCTGCTCGGCGCCGACGAGGACGGCGAAGTCCTTGACGGTGTAGACGACGATGCCGACCAGGGCGAGGCCGGCCAGGCCCGCGGCGACCAGCCGCCGGATCTGGGCGCCGGCGGTGCCGCGGCGGACGAAGAAGGCGATGACGGCGAAGGAGGCCGCGGCCATCAGGGCGGTCACGCCGAGGGCGCCGACGCTGCCCATCCAGGTGAACAGGTGCAGGACGGGGGCGGTGGGGTCGCCCGTCGGCTCCGAGTCGGTGACGGCGAAGACGAGGACGACCACGGCGGCGACCACGGTCTGCAGGAGGGAGCCGGTGGCGGGGGCGCCGGTGCCCGGGTTGGTGCGGCCGAAGCGGGCGGGCAGCAGGCCCTCGCGGCCCATCGCGAAGGCGTAGCGGGCGACGACGTTGTGGAAGCTGAGCATGGCCGCGAACATGCCGGTCACGAAGAGCACGTGCAGGACGTCCGTGAAGGCGGTTCCGAGGCGGCTCCCGGTGAGCTCGAAGAGCAGGCCGGGACCGGCCTCGGCGGAGGCCTTGACGATCCCGCCGGGGCCGGTGGCGACCGAGAGGGCCCAGGCGCTGAGGGCGAAGAAGAGGGCGACGAAACCGATGGCGAGGAACATCACGCGGGAGACCACGATGTGCGGCTTGCTGGTCTCCTCGGCGTAGACCGGGGACTGCTCGAAGCCGACGAAGGCGGCGATGCAGAAGCACAGCGCGGTGCCGAGGCCGGCCCCGCCCAGGGTGGAGGGGTCGAAGGCGCCCAGGGAGAGGCCTTCGGGGCCGGGCTTGCCGAGGGCGGCGGCGTCGAAGACGACGACGAGGGCGCACTCGATGAGGAGCAGGACGCCGAGCACCTTGGCGTTCAGGTCGATCTTGAGCCAGCCGAGCGCGCCGGTGGCGGCGACCGCGAGCAGGGCCGGGATCCACCAGGCGACCTGGGTGTCGAGGTAGGTGGCGAAGAGGCCGGACACCTCGAAGCCGAGGATGCCGTAGACGCCGACCTGCATGGCGCTGTAGGCGACCAGGGCGACGAGGGAGGCGGAGGCGCCGGCGGTGGGGCCGAGGCCGCGGGCGATGTAGGCGTAGAAGGCGCCGGCGTTGTGGACGTGCCGGCTCATCTCGGCGTAGCCGACGGCGAAGAGGGCGAGGACGACGCCGAGGATGACGAAGAGCAGCGGCTGGCCGACGATGCCCATGACCCCGAAGATCGTGGGCATGACACCTGCGACGACCATCAGGGGCGCGCTGGCGGCGAGGACGGAGAGGAGCAGTCCGGCGGTGCCGAGCCGGTCGGCGCGCAGGGCGCGGTCCTGGCCCTTGTACGTGCGGATCTCGGCCGCGGAGTCGGCTGGGAGCGTGGTGGATCTGCCCGTCGGCATGGCAGGGTCCTTTCGGGGGTGGCTGGTCAAGCGGTGCCGAGCGCGGCACTGCGCGCGGCGAGGAAGGCCTTGTGCGGGTCGCGGTCCGGGTAGGACCAGGGGGCGCGGGTGGCGTGGCTGCCGATGCGGTGGAAGAGGGCGGCCGCTTCGGCGGGGCGGCCTTCGCAGAGCTTGGCGTGGGCGAGGAAGTTGAGGTCGACCCGGTTGCGGGGGTGGTCCTCGCGCTCCCACTCCAGCCACCAGTCGAAGGCGGAGCGCAGCACCTGGCGGGCGCGGCGGCCGGTCCAGTGCTCGGCGGCGGCCCCGGCGGTGGCGCTGCCGCGGGCGGCGGCGAGGACGCGGAAGCGCTCGGCGTGGGCGATCACGGGCAGTACGGCGAGCGGGGAGTCGGCCGGGGACTCCTCGGCGGCCCAGGCGGCGAAGTCGTAGACCTCGTGGAGCGGGTCGTGGCCGGAGGCGGGGGTGCGTTCGGCGAGCTTGGCGACCATGAGGTGGTGGGCGTGGTGGTGCTCGCGGTGGCGGGCCCGGACCTGGTCGAAGTGGCGGCTGAACTCCTCCTCGGTGCCGAAGGCGCGGGCGAGCATGAGGAGGCCGAGCCAGGGGGTGGGGTCGGCGGGGAGCAGCGCGGCGGCCCGGCGGCAGGCCTCGTCGGCGGCTTCGGGGCTGCCCTTGCCGCGCAGGGCGGTGAAGACGGCGGCGCAGGCGAGGAGGGTGGTGGCGTCGGCGCTGTCGGGTTCGGCGAGCAGCCATTCGCCGGCCCAGGCGGTGGCGGCCGGGGTTTCGGCGAGGACGACCAGGCGGTGGCCGCGGCGGTCCCAGTCGTCACCGGTGGCGACGAGGAGGGAGCGGGCCCTGGCCCAGCGGCCCTGGGTGAACTGGCTCCGGACGCCGACGAGCTCGGTGTCGCACAGGGCGGGGTCGAAGAGCTGGGCGTCCCGCTTGCGGGCGCGGCCGAGGGGCGGCGGAGGCGGGGACATCCGCGGGTTCCCTCCAGGACGCGGGCGCGGGTGGACTGCGTGCGCGGGTGCGCGCACGGGGGCACGGGTGGGGCGGTCGGTGCGGTGGTACGCGTGGAATGCCGACGGCGCGGCTCGATCGTGCCGGTGGTCTGTCCGGATGATCACGCACAGCAAACCGGTAGGCACAGCTCCGCGTCAAGGTCCGGTCCACGGGGTGGCGTGTTTCAACTGGTGAGCAGAAGGGGCGAGTTGGGACGCAAGTGACGGTTCGAAATTCGGGTGTGACCTGCGGGGACGGTTCGTAGGGTGGGCGCATGACGAGCTTCGACGATCTCCGCCCCTTCGAGATGGGCTTCCCCGGGGAACTGCGCGACACCCTGACCGCCGCCGTCCTGAGCGGCGCCAAGACCACGACGACGGGGCTGCTCAAGGGGTACGAGACCGAGGGCGAGCCGGTGCCCCGGGCGGGCGAGCGCGTGGTCCTGGTCGACTCCGACGAGCAGCCCCTGGTCGTCCTGGAGATCACGGACGTCCGGGTGCTGAGGCTGGCCGAGGTCGACCTGCGCCACGCGCTGGACGAGGGTGAGGGTTTCGCCTCGGTGGCCGAATGGCGCTCGGCGCACGAGGGCTTCTGGCAGAGCGAGCAGCTGCGCGAGTGGCTGGGCGATCCGGACTTCACCGTCGACGACGACACCCTCGTGGTCGCGGAGCGCTTCCGGATCGTCCGGGAAGCGGCCTGACGCAGGTCACGGGCGGGGATTCGGGCGGGGATCCGGGCGGGGCTCTCCGCGGGGCCCCGGCCGGGGCCCCGCCGGACCGTCCCGTCCGGAGCTACCCGACGGCCCGTGCCGCCGCGCGGCCGGCGGCGCGGCCCGAGAAGATGCAGCCGCCCAGGAAGGTGCCCTCCAGGGCGCGGTAGCCGTGGACGCCCCCGCCGCCGAAGCCGGCGGCCTCGCCGGCCGCGTAGACGCCGGGCAGGGGGTCGCCGGAGGGCGTCAGGACCCGGGAGGACAGGTCGGTCTCCAGGCCGCCCAGGGACTTGCGGGTCAGGATGGAGAGCCGGACCGCGATCAGCGGGCCCGCGGCCGGGTCCAGGATGCGGTGCGGGGCGGCGGTGCGGATCAGCTTGTCGCCGAGGTACCGGCGCGCCCCGTGGATGGCCGTCACCTGGAGGTCCTTGGTGAAGGGGTTGGCGATCTCCCGGTCGCGGGCGGTGATCTCGCGGCGGACCGCGTCCTCGTCGAGCAGGTCCTCCTTGGTGAGCTCGTTCATCCGGCGGACCAGCGCCGACAGGTCCCGCTCGACGATGAAGTCCGCGCCGCGGTCCATGAAGGCCTTGACCGGTCCGGGGACGGCCTGCCGGGCCCGGTTGATCACCTCGCGGACGGACTTCCCCGTCAGGTCCGGGTTCTGCTCGGAGCCGGAGAGGCCGAACTCCTTGCCGATGATGCGCTGGTTGAGCACGAACCAGGTGTGGTCGTGGCCGGTGCGCATGATGTGGTCGAGGGTGCCGAGGGTGTCGAAGCCGGGGAAGAGCGGCACGGGCAGCCGCCTGCCGGTGGCGTCGAGCCACAGCGAGGAGGGGCCGGGCAGGATGCGGATGCCGTGCCGGGCCCAGATGGGGTCCCAGTTCTCGATGCCCTCGGTGTAGTGCCACATCCGGTCCTTATTGATGTGGCTGGCCCCGGCGGCCTCGGTGATGCCCAGCATCAGCCCGTCCACGTGCGCGGGGACCCCGGAGAGCAGCCGCGCGGGCGGGGTGCCGAGCCGCTCGGGCCACTGGGCGCGCACGAGGTCGTGGTTGCCGCCGATGCCGCCGCTGGTCACGATCACCGCCTGGGCGCGCAGGCTGAACGCGCCGGCCACCTCGCGGCTGCTCGCGGTGCCGCGCACGGCGTCCGAGGGCGCCAGGACCTCGCCGGTGACGGTGTCCACGGCTCCGGCGGTGGCGGACAGCCCGGTGACCCGGTGGCGGGGGGCGAAGCGGACCAGCCCGCGGGCCGCCCCGGCGCGGACCCGCCGCACGAAGGGCTCCAGCAGGCCGGGGCCGGTGCCCCAGGTGATGTGGAAGCGGGGCACGGAGTTGCCGTGGCCGTTCGCGTCGTAGCCGCCGCGTTCGGCCCAGCCGACCACCGGGAAGAAGCGCACCCCGCGGGAGTGCAGCCAGGGCCGCTTCTCGCCGGCCGCGAAGTCCACGTACGCCTCGGCCCAGCGGCGGGGCCAGGCGTCCTCCTCCCGGTCGAACCCGGCGGTGCCGAGCCAGTCCTGGAGCGCGAGGTCGCGGCTGTCCTTGATCCGCATGCGGCGCTGCTCGGGCGAGTCCACGAAGAACAGCCCGCCGAAGGACCAGTGCGCCTGTCCGCCGATGGACTGCTCCGGCTCCTGGTCGAGGAGGATCACCCTGCGGCCCGCGTCGACGAGCTCGGCGGTGGCCACGAGGCCCGCGAGGCCCGCTCCGATCACGATCACGTCAGCGTCGTACGTCATGCCTGCCGGTCCTCCGGTCGGTCGGTGGTGGGGCAGATCCTTGGCTACGGAGCGGTAACCAGTCAACAGCGGTGGTTGGATGGGTTCATGGATCCCGCTGACGAGGTACTGGACGTGGTGGACCGGGAGGACCGGGTCACGGGGCGGGCGCCCCGCGGCGAGGTGTACCGCCGGGGGCTGCTCCACCGGTGCGTGTTCGTCCTGGCCAGGGACGCGGAGGGACGGGTCTTCGTGCACCGCAGGACCGCGTCGAAGCTGGTGTTCCCCGCGCACTACGACATGTTCGTCGGTGGGGTGCTGGGCGCCGGCGAGGAGTACGCGGACGCGGCGCTGCGGGAGGCCGGTGAGGAGCTCGGGGTGAGCGGGCTGCCGCGGCCGCGGCCGCTGTTCAAGTTCCTGTACGAGGGGCCGGGCGGCGGCTGGTGGTCGTACGTGCACGAGGTGCGGTGCACCCTGCCCGTGGCCCCGCAGGCCTCGGAGGTGGACTGGCACACCTGGCTGCCGCAGGAGGAGCTGGACCGGCGGGTGGCGGGCGGGGACTGGGCGTGGGTGCCGGACGGGCTGGAGGCGTACCGGCGGCTGCGCGCGTTCCGGGAGGGCCGGACCCAGCCCGCGCCGGGTGCGTGACGGGGACGTAGATTGGCCGTGTGATCGACTTCGTCAAGGACGTGCGGCTCTGGTTCGCACCGGAGCGGGTGCGGGACGAGGGCGAGACCCCGGACTACCGCTTCTCCCTCGCCAACGAGCGGACCTTCCTCGCCTGGATCCGCACCGCGCTGGCGCTGGTGGGCGGCGGGTTCGCGGTGGACCAGTTCCTGCCGGACCTGCGGTGGGGGGTGCGGGTCGGGATGGCCCTCGCGCTGCTGGCGGTGGGGGCGGCGTGCGCGCTGCGGGCCGTGAACCACTGGGTGCGGTGCGAGCGGGCCATGCGGCGGGGCGAGGACCTGCCGCTGTCCCGGTTCCCCGTGGTGCTGAGCCTCGGCGTGGGGCTGGTGGCCGCGGCGATGGTGGTGGTCGTGCTGCTGGGCTGGACGGCCGGGCGGTGACCCGGCCCGGCACGGCGGCCCGCGACGCCGGGCTCCAGCCCGAACGGACTCGGCTGGCGTGGCGGCGCACGACGCTGGCCTGCTCGGTCACGGCGGTGCTGGCGCTGCGGCAGGCCCTGCACGGGACCGGCTCGCGGGTGGAGGTGGCCGGGACCGCGGTGATCGCGCTGATCTGGGTGGCCTTCCTGTGGCTGGCCCACCGGCGGATGCGCCGGCTGACCGGGGCCCGGCCGCCGGGGCTGCCGCCCCGGGTGGCGCTGGGGGCGGTGCTGTGCACCGTGGGCCTGGCGGTGTTCGCGATGGCGCTCATCTTCTGAGCCTCCCGTACGACGGTCCGATCGTCCGATGGTCCCGAGAGTGCCGCGCCACGGGGACGCAACGGGCGTTCCGGGGCGTTGCGGTCTAGCCTCGGCCGCATGACGACCCTGCACCAGGAACACCCCACGCACGCCCACGAGCACGGCCCCGGCTGCGGGCACACGGCGGTCGAGCACGGCGACCACCTGGACTACGCGCACGACGGCCACCTGCACCGGCAGCACTCGGGGCACTGGGACGAGTGCGAGACCTCCGGCCACGCCCCGCACGAGGAACACGAGCACGAGCACGGCGAGGGCTGCGGGCACGACGCGGTCCCGCACGGCGACCACCTCGACTACCTGCACGACGGGCACCGGCACGCCGTGCACGACGGCCACTACGACGACCACTGACGGCCCGGGCGGCCGCGGGCGGCCCCCGGCCGCCCGCCGCCCCCGCCCCCGCCCTCCCCGGCCCGAGGCCCGGCTGACAGGATGCTGACCGCCTGTCACAGCGACCCGGGGAGAGCGTCCATGACCGTCGAAGAGCCGTACGTCGTCCAGCCCGCGACCGGGGTGTACGCCTACGTCCAGCCCGACGGGGGCTGGTGCCTGAACAACGCCGGCTGGATCAGCGACGGCGGACGCACCCTGCTCGTCGACACCGCCGCGACCGAGCGGCGCGCGCTGGCCCTGCGCGAGGCCGTCACCGCGTCCGGGGCGCCGCTGCCCCGGACCGTGGTCAACACCCACCACCACGGCGACCACACCTACGGCAACGCCGTCTTCGCCGACGGGGCCGTGATCGTCGGGCACGACAACGCGCGCGCCGAGCAGCTCGCCGCCGGGCACCAGCTGGAGCTGATCTGGCCCGCGACCGACTTCGGGTCCATAGAGATCACCGCGCCCGACCTCACCTACCGCGACCGCCTGACCCTGCACGTCGGCGGCACCGAGGTCCAGGTCCTCCACCCGGGCACGGCCCACACCACCGGCGACTCGGTCGTGTGGCTGCCCCGGCAGCGGGTGGTGTTCACCGGCGACCTGGTCTTCGCCGGCGGCACCCCGTTCCTGGCGATGGGTTCCCTGGCCGGGTCGCTGCGGGCGCTGGAGCTGCTGCGCTCGCTGGACGCGGAGACCGTCGTACCGGGCCACGGGCCGCTGACCGACGCCTCAGCGTACGACGCGACCGAGCGCTACCTGCGGTACGTGGCCGAGCTGGCCCGGGAGGGCCGGGAGAAGGGCCTGACCCCGCTGGAGGCGGCTCAGGGGGCCGACCTCGGGGAGTTCGCGGCCTGGCGGGAGAGCGAGCGGCTGGTGGCGAACCTGCACCGGGCCTACTCCGAGCTGGCCGGGGAGCCGGAGGGGGTGCCGCTGGACATCGCGGCGGTGCTGAGGGACATGACGGTGATGAACGGCGGGACGCCGATCCTGTGCCACGCGTGAGCCGCACGGGCTGAACGGGCGGCCGGGAGGAGTTCTTCCGGCCACCCCTCTGGACGGCATACCGACTGGTCGGCATGATGGCTCCCGGACCGAGAACCCCGTCGTCGAACCCGTACGGAGGCGCGCCCCATGACCCCAGCCGATCCCCGAGGCCTCGATCTGGCGAGGCTGCGCGGCCATCTCGACGCCGTGCGGCCCGGGCTCGCGGCGGGGCCGCTGAGCGGCCGGCTGATCGAGGGGGGCCGGTCGAACCTGACGTACGCGGTCACCGACGGCACCTCCCGCTGGGTGGTGCGGCGGCCTCCGCTGGGACACGTGCTGGCCACCGCGCACGACATGCGGCGCGAGCACCGGGTGGTCTCGGCCCTGCACGGGACGGCCGTTCCGGTGCCCGGGACGCTGCTGCTGTGCGAGGACGAGGAGGTGCTGGGGGCGCCGTTCTACGTCATGGAGTACGTCGACGGGGTCCCGTACCGCACCGCCGGGCAGCTCGCGGAGCTCGGCCCCGAACGCACCCGGCGGGCGGTGCTGGGCCTGGTGGACACCCTGGTCGACCTGCACGCGGTGGACCCGGAGGCGGTGGGCCTGGGCGACTTCGGCCGCCCCGAGGGCTTCCTGGACCGGCAGCTGCGCCGCTGGGGCAAGCAGCTGGCGGCCTCCCGGGGCCGCGAGCTCGCCGGGATCGACGAGCTGCACGGGGCACTGGGCCGGGCACTGCCCCGCTCCCCCGCGCCGGCCGTGGTGCACGGGGACTTCCGGCTGGACAACGTCCTGATCGGCGGGCCGGACGACAGGATCCGGGCGGTGCTGGACTGGGAGATGTCCACGCTCGGCGACCCGCTGACCGACCTCGGCCTGCTGGTGATGTACAGCTCCGACCTGGGCCTGCCGGAGTCCCCGGTCAGCACCACGAGCGGGGCCCCCGGCCATCCGGCCCCCGCCGAGCTGGTCGAACGGTACGCCGCGCGCTCGGGGCGGGACACCGGGGCGATCGCCTGGTACACGGCCTTCGCCTGGTTCAAGCTCGCCGTGATCCTCGAAGGCATCCACTACCGGTACACGCTCGGGCAGACGGTCGGCGCGGGCTTCGACCGGATCGGCGAGCTGGTCCCGGTCTTCATCGAGCACGGACTGACCACCCTCCAGGAAGGCTGAGGAGCCGCACCGCATGGACTTCGCATTCGACACCCGGACCGAGGAACTCCGCGGGCGGCTGCTCGCGTTCATGGAGGAGTACGTCTACCCGGCGGAAGCCGTCGCCGCCGAGCAGCGGGCACGGCTGGCCTCGCCCTGGGACACCCCGGCCGTCTTCGGTGAGCTGAAGGCCGAGGCGCGCCGCAGGGGGCTGTGGAACCTGTTCTTCGTGGACCCGCACGGCCCGGCCGGTGCCGAGTACGGCGCGGGCCTGACCAACCTCCAGTACGCCCCGCTGGCCGAGATCACCGGCCGGAGCCCGCACCTGGCGCCGATGGCGACCAACTGCGCGGCCCCGGACACCGGGAACATGGAGCTGCTCGCGCAGTTCGGCGACGAGGCGCAGAAGAAGCAGTGGCTGGAGCCGCTGCTCGCCGGGGAGATCCGCTCCGCCTTCGCGATGACCGAGCCGGAGGTGGCCTCCTCGGACGCGTCGAACATCGAGACGCGCATCGAGCGGGACGGCGACGCGTACGTGGTGACGGGGCGCAAGTGGTACATCTCCGGGGCGATGAACCCGGACTGCAAGGTCTTCATCGTGATGGGCAAGACCGACCCGGAGGGCGCCGATCCGCGCCGCCGGCAGTCGATGGTGCTGGTCCCGCGCGACACCCCGGGCGTGGAGGTGCGCCGGGCGATGACGGTGTACGGGTACGCGGACCACGACCACGGCGGCCACGCCGAGGTGGTCTTCCACGGGGCCCGGGTCCCGGCGGGGAACCTGATCGGCGGGGAGGGCAGCGGCTTCGCCATCGCCCAGGCCCGGCTCGGCCCGGGCCGGATCCACCACTGCATGCGGCTGATCGGGATGGCGGAGCGGGCCGTCGAGCTGATGTGCCGGCGCGCGGTGGGGCGTACGGCCTTCGGCAAGGAGCTGGCCGCGCAGGGGGTCGTGCAGAACTGGATCGCCGACGCCCGGGTCACCATCGAGCAGCTGCGGCTGCTGGTGCTGAAGACGGCCTGGCTGATGGACACGGTCGGCAACCGGGGCGCGCACACGGAGATCCAGGCCATCAAGATCGCCACCCCGCGCGCGGTCGTGGGGATCCTGGACCAGGCGGTGCAGCTGCACGGCGCGGGCGGGGTCAGCCAGGACTTCCCGCTCGCCGAACTGTGGGCGGCGGCCCGGACGCTGCGGCTGGCGGACGGCCCGGACGAGGTGCACCAGCGCTCGCTGGCGCACCGCGAGCTCAAGGCGTACCGGGACTGAGCCGCGGCGGGCCGCGGCGGCTGCCGGGGCGGCCGCGGCCGGGTGCGGTGCGGTGGGGGTCAGCGGGACCAGTGGGGGTCGCGGCCGGTGAAGGCGAGGAACCGCTCCGCCCGGTCCGCCCCCTCGGGAGCGGTCAGCGCCGGCGCGTACTTCCCGAAGGAGTCGCGCACGAAGTCGACGATCCCCGACACGGTGTCCGCCAGCGCGCCGGCCATCTCCTCGGTCAGCGGCAGGTCCTGGCCGGTGGCCCGGGCGATGTCCCAGGCGTGGATCCCGGCGTCGAGGGCCGCGACGGCGGCTCCGGTGTCCGCGGGCATCGGCCCCATCGGGGTGGGCACGCTCTCGGCGTCCCTCCCCGACTCCCAGGCCGCGGCGGCCGCCTCCAGCACCGCCGCCAGTTCCGCGACCGGGTCGGCGGCCGTCGCGTCCTCGGGCTCGAAGGGGTCGGTCTCGGGCGCGACGCCGGTGATCTGCATGACCAGCGCCTGCTGGTCCAGGCGGGCGTGGTTCAGCACCTGGCGCACCGTCCAATCCGAGCACGGCGTCGGGTCCCCCCAGGCCCCGGCGGGGACGCCGCGCACGGCGGTGAGCAGGTACGCGTGCGCGTCGGCCAGCAGCTTGAATCCGTCGGCGGTCATCCGTCGCCCTCCCGTGGTCCCATGATCGGATCGCCACGATAGACCGGTACGTGCTCCGCTGTCCCGCTCTTCCCTCCCGGGGCCCCGGAGCGGCCGGACGCGGCCTCGATGACCTCGTCCAGTACCTCGCGGGAACGCAGGAGGTCGCCGATCGTCCGGTCGATCCGCTCCCGTTCGGCGGCCAGTTCGGCCACCAGGGCGGGGGTGGCGCGCACCGACGGGCCGCCGTCCTCGTCCCGCATGCAGGGCAGGATCTGCCGGATCCTGGAGCTGTTCAGCCCGGCCGCGTAGAGCTCCTGGATGCGGATGACCCGGTCGACGGCGCGCTCGGGGAAGTCCCGGTGGCCTCCGGGCGTACGGTCGGACGCCAGCAGTCCCTGCTGTTCGTAGTAGCGCAGCGAACGCTCACCGACCCCGGTGCGCGCCGCCAGTTCGCCGATCCGCATGCCCGCCCCGCCCCTTGAACCTGACATCAGTGTCAGGTTCTACGGTACCGGCATGACGCAGACCCCGCAGTCCCCCGCCGCTTCCCGCCTCTTCGAACCCGCCCGCCTCGGCGGCCTGGAACTGCCCGGCCGCCTGGTGATGGCCCCGCTGACGCGCAACCGCGCCGGGGCCGACGGGGTGCCCGGGGAGCTCATGGCCACCCACTACGCGCAGCGCGCCTCGGCCGGCCTGATCATCGCCGAGGGCACCACCCCGAACGCCGTCGGGCAGACCTACCCGCACATCCCCGGCATCCACACCGCGGCCCAGATCGCCGGGTGGCGCCGGGTCACCGACGCCGTGCGCGCCGCGGGCGGTCGGATGTTCCTCCAGCTCCAGCACGGCGGCCGGGTCGGCCACCCCGACACCAGCGGGCACGTACCGCTCGCGCCGTCGGCCGTGCGCTTCCCGGAGCCGCTGCAGACCCCGGGCGGGCTGCGGGAGGGCGTGACGCCGCGCGTGATGGGCGAGGAGGACGTCCGCTCCACGATCGCCGACTTCGCGAGCGCCGCACGGAACGCCGTCGAGGCGGGCTTCGAGGGCGTGGAGGTGCACTCCGCCAACGGTCACCTGCTCCACCAGTTCCTCGCCTCGAACACCAACCTGCGCACCGACGCGTGGGGCGGTTCCGTCGAGAAGCGGATCCGGTTCACCGTCGAGGTGGTCCGGGCCGTCGCCGAGGCCGTCGGCCCGGAGCGGGTGGGCGTGCGGATCTCCCCCGGGACGAACGTCAACGGCGTGCGGGAGGACGACACCGAGCGGCTGTACCCGGCGCTGGTCGCAGCCCTGGCGGAACTGGGGCCGGCCTACCTGCACCAGGTCCACTCCGACCCGGACCAGCCCCTCTTCGCGGAGATCCGCAGGGCCTGGCCCGGCACCCTCATCGCCAACCCCCGTCTCTCGCACGAGGAGCTCGCAGCCGACGCGGGCCTGTTCCGCGCCGGACGGCTGCTGGCCGCGGGCGCCGACCTGGTCGCGCTGGGCCGGGGCTTCCTCGCCAATCCCGACCTGGTGGAACGGCTGCGCACGGGCGCCCCGCTCAACGCGCTGCGCCCGGAGTTCCTGATGCACGTGCACGGCCCCGAGGGCTACAACGACTACCCGGCGCTGGGCAGTCTGGCTGCCGCCGCCTAGGGGCGGAGGGAGCGCAGGAGCAGGTCGGCGAGGTGGTCGGCGACCTGGTGCGGGGTGAGCGGGCCGTCCGTGCGGTACCAGGTGGACAGGTGGTGCACGGAGCCGAAGTAGTAGTCCACCACCAGGTCGGCGGGCGTGGCCGTGGAGAAGACCCCGCTGCGCATGCCCTCTTCGACCAGCGCCCGGAACCGCTCGTGGTAGCGCCGCCGCTCGGCCCGTACCTGCTTGTACTTCTCCGGGCCGAGCTGGTGCATCGACCGGAAGAAGATCATCGCGTCGTCGAGGTTCTCGATGGTGGTGACCACGACGTCGGCGGCCGCGGCCCGCAGCCGCTCCTCGACGGGGGCGTCGGATCCGGCCACGGCGTCCAGCCGCTGCTGCTGGAGGCGCAGCATGCGCGCGTACACCTCGTGCAGCAGGTCGTCCTTGGAGCCGAAGTAGTGGTAGAGCGCGCCCTTGGTGACCCCGGCCGCCTCCACGATCTCCTGGACGGAGGTGCGGTCGTAGCCGCGTTCGGCGAAGAGCCGGGTGGCGACGGCCAGCAGCCGCTGCGGCACCGGGGTCTCCCGGTTTCCGTCCTCGGGGCCCTCGGTGGTCCTGGCGGCCATGGTGCTCGCCTTCCTCTCCTGATCCTCCGACTGTTTTCAGCCGCGGTCGCGCAATTCTCGTCGCAGGATCTTGCCACTGGTGGTCTGCGGAAGGACAGGCAGGATCTCGACCCGGCGCGGGTACTTGTACGCGGCCAGGCGCTCGGCGCAGTACGCGGAGAGTTCCCCGGGCTCGGCCCGGGTGCCCGGGCGCAGGCTCACGTACGCCTTCACGGTCTCCCCCCGGTAGGCGTCGGGCACGCCGACCACGGCCGCCTCCCGTACGGCGGGGTGGGTGTAGAGCACGTCCTCGACCTCCCGGGGCCAGACCTTGAACCCGGAGGCGTTGATCATGTCCTTCTTGCGGTCGACCACGTAGAGCCAGCCGTCCCGGTCCATGAACCCGACGTCGCCGGTGCGCAGTTCGCCGTCCGGGAAGGTCTCGGCGGTGGCCTCGGGCAGCCCCCAGTAGCCGGGGACGACCTGGGGTCCGCGCACGGCGATCTCCCCGGTCTCCCCGAGCGGGAGCTCGGCTCCGTCCTCGCCGAGGATGCGTACGAGGGTCTGCGCGCCCGGGACCCCGACGGAGAGGGTGCCGGTGGCGGGGTCGACGGGCGCTTCGAGGTGCGCGGGGACCGAGGCGCAGGGGGCGGTGCACTCGGTGAGGCCGTAGCCGTTGCGCAGGTAGATCCCGAAGCCGGCGCGGAGGCGTTCGACGAGCGCGGGCGGGAGCGGGGCTCCGCCGGAGGAGACCACCTGGAAGGAGGCGAAGTGGTCGCGGGTGGCCCCGGGGTGCGCGGCGAGGGCCGTGAAGGCGGTGGCCGGGCCGATGGTGTAGGCGGGGCGGTGTTCGAGGAAGGCGTCGAGGACGGCCCCGGGGTGGAAGCGGTGGGCGAGCACGAGGGTGCCGGCGTTGACGAAGCAGGCGGCGAGTTCGCAGACCAGGCCGGTGATGTGGAAGAGCGGGGCGAGCGCGAAGTACCCGGCGCCCTCGGGGAGGGGGTGGCCGGTGACCTGCCGGGTGGCGTTGTAGGTGATCGCCCCGTGCGGGTTCAGGGCACCCTTGGGCGGGCCGGAGGTGCCGGAGGTGTAGCTGACGAGGGCGGTGTCGGCGGCGGTGAGCCCGGGGTCGCCCGGAGCGGAGTGGCCCTGGCGGGCCACGTCGAGCAGGTCCCGGGGCACCGGGCCGGCGGCGCGGCCCGCGGGCACGGCGCGGGGGGCCGGGGGCGCGGGCTCGGCCGGGGCCGGGGCCGGGAGGTGCGGCTCGGCCGGGGGGCGGGGCTCGGCCGGCGCCGGGAGCTCGGCTGACACCCAGGCCGCGGGCTCGGCCGGGGCCGGGAGCTCGGCTGACACCCAGGCCGCGGGCTCGGCCGGGGCCGGGAGCTCGGCTGACACCCAGGCCGCGGGCTCGGCCGGGGCCGGGGGGTGCGGTGCGGGCTCGGGTGGGAGGACGCGGGGGTCGTTGCGGGTCTGGAAGTCCCGGTCGCGGGCGGTGAGCACGACGCGGACGGCGGATTCGTGCGCCGCCGCCCGCAGCTGCGCCTCCCACGCGTCCGCCCCGCACACGAGCGCGGCCGCCCCGGAGTCCCGCAGGACGTGCCCGGCCTCCCCCGCCTTGTACATCGGGTTCAGCGGGACGACCACCGCCCCGGCCTTCCAGGCGGCCAGCACCGCGAGCACGAAGTGCGGGGTGTTCTGGAGCGCGACGGCCACCCGGTCGCCCCGGCCGACGCCCCGCTCCGCGAGGTACCCGGCCAGCGAGTCCGAGAGGGCGTCGGCCTCGGCGTAGGAGACCCGACCGTCGAAGTACGCCAGCACGGTGCGCTCCGGGGCCCGGGCCGCGGCGGCCCGGAAGGCGTGCAGGACGCTCGGCGGCGGAGTCACCGGCGCGAGCTGGGCGGGGCTCAGCCGGCCCAGCCAGGGCCGGGCCGCGTACGGGGATCCGGGGCCGGAGGGGCGCGTCACGAGCCCTCCCACTTCTGCTGGAGGCGGTTCATGGAGTGCAGCCACCGGTCGGGGTCGGTCGCGCGGGCGGCGTGGTAGTCCGCCACCTCGGGGTGCGGGAGGATCAAGAACCGGCCCTTCTCCATGCCGTCGAACAGCGCTTCGGCGACCGTGTCCGGCTCGATCGCGGTCGGCGCCAGGACCAGCTCCCCCGCCGAACCGGAGGCGGTCAGCATGTCGGTGCGCACGCCCTGCGGGCAGATGGCGTGGACCCGGACGCCCCGGTGGCGGTAGGTCAGCGACAGCCATTCCGCGAAGGCGAGGGCACCGTGCTTGGTGACACTGTACGGGGCGGCCCCGATCATGGTCAGCAGCCCGGCGGCGGAGACGGTGGACACGAAGCGGCCGCTGCCGCGCTCCAGCCAGTCGGGCAGCAGGGCCCGCGCGGCGCGCACGTGCGCCATGACGTTGGTGTCCCAGGCGGCCTCCCAGACGGCCTCGTCCGCGAAGGCGTCGCCGCCGGAGGCGAGTCCGGCGTTGGCGCAGTACACGTCGACCGTGCCGCCGAGGGCCTCGCGGGCCTCCCCGGCGATCGCGGAGGCGTCGCCGGGGACGGCGACCGCCCGGCCTCCGGCCGCCGTGACGGCACCGGCCACGGAGGCGGCCTTGGCGGCGTCGAGGTCGTTGACGGCCACGGTGGCCCCTTCGGCGGCGAACCGGTGGGCGAGGGCCGCGCCGATGCCGCCGCCCGCGCCGGTGACGACGACTCGCTGGTCCTGGTACGCGCTCGCGCTCACGGGGGTCACCTCTCGTCACGGCCGGCCGGACCGGCCGGATCCCGCGCAGACTAACCAGTCGGTATGTGACGGCGGAAGGGGTGCGCGACCTAGCGTGGCGGGATGAAGCTGTCGCGACGCGGGGTGCTGGGCATGGCGGGGGCCGTGGGGGCCGGCGGGGTCCTGGGGGGCGCGGGGGCCGGGCCGGCGGCCGGGGCCGAACGGGTGCGGACCGGCTTCGAACGGCTCGCCGCCGGCGGGTACGCGGAACTCACCGGGCAGCGGATCGGGGTGGTCACCAACCCGACCGGGATCACCGCCGACGCCCGCCACCTGGTCGACGTACTGCACGCCGACGAACGGGTGGACCTGGTGGCGGTGTTCGGGCCGGAGCACGGCTTCCGGGGGACGGCGCAGGCGGGCGGGTCCGAGGCGGCCGGGCGCGATCCGGCGACGGGGCTGCCGGTGTACGACACGTACGGCAAGAGCGGGCAGCCGCTCGCGGACGTGTTCACGGCGGCGGGCGTCGACACGGTCGTCTTCGACATCCAGGACGTCGGTGCGCGCTTCTACACCTACATCTGGACCCTGTACGACTGCATGCGGGCGGCCGCGCTGGCCGGCAAGGCGGTGGTGGTGCTCGACCGGCCCAACCCGGTGGGCGGGCGGCGGGCGGCCGGGCCGGTGCTGGACCGGGCGTACGCCAGCTTCGTGGGCCGGGAGCCGATCGCGCTGGCGCACGGGATGACGGCGGGCGAACTGGCGCTGCTCTTCAACGGGGAGTTCCTGAAGGGTGCCGGTCCCCGGCTGGGGGTGGTGGCGATGTCGGGGTGGCGGCGCGCCTCCTTCTTCGGGGAGACCGGCCTGCCGTGGGTGCCGCCGAGCCCGAACGTGCCGACCCCCGGGACGGCGCTCGCGTACGCGGGGACCTGCCTCTTCGAGGGGACCACCCTGTCCGAGGGCCGGGGCACGACCACGCCCTTCGAGGTGCTCGGCGCCGAGGGGGTCGACCGGCGGTGGGCGGAGGCGGCGGACGGGCTGGGGCTGCCCGGGGTGTGGTTCCGGGAGGCCTGGTTCACGCCCGCCTTCTCCAAGCACGCCGGCAAGGTCTGCGGAGGGGTCCGGCTGGTCGTGCACGACCCGGCGGCCTTCGACCCGGTGCGGACGGGGATCGGGCTGCTGGTGACGGCGCGCCGGGCGTGCAGCGGGTTCGGGTGGCGGGCGGACCACTGGATCGACCGGCTGACCGGCTCGGACCGGGTGCGGACGATGGTGGACGCGGGCGCGGGGGTGGAGGAGATCACGGACGCCTGGGCCGACGGGCTGGCGCGGTTCTCGGCGGTGCGGGCGGGGTACCTGCTCTACTCCTGACGCCGGGCGGGGCGCCCCCGCGGACCGGTGCCGTCGCGGGTCTGGCCGACGCGGCCTCCCGGCGGGATGCTGCGAGCACGGGAGGCGGCGCGCGGGAAGGGGGAGGCCATGGTGGACAGCGGTGGTGCGGCGGCCGGAGCCGGGATCGGGGTGGGTCCGTACCGGGAGCTGACCTTCGACGCCCAGGGTGACGTGGATCCGGCCGCGCGGGCGGCGGTGGCCCGGATCGAGGCCACGGACCTGCTGGTCTTCGCCCACGGGTGGAACAGCGACCGGACCGCCTCGACCCGGCTCTTCGACCGCTTCTTCGCCCCCTTCCCGGGGCTGGTGGGGGCGGGGGTGCGGCTGGGGTACGTGGGGGTGGTGTGGCCTTCGATCCGCTTCCCGGACGAACCGATCCCGGACTTCGACCCGCACGGCGTCCTGCCGGGCGCGGGGGCCGGGCCCGCCCTGGACGCCGCGGCACGCGCGGCGCTCGGGGCGTTCTGGCCGGGGCGGGAGGCAGAGCTGGACCGGCTCGCCGTGCTGCTCGCGGAGCGGCCCGAACCGCCCGCGGCGTTCGCCGAGTTCGGGGCGCTGGTACGGCAGCTCGTGCACGCCGAACCGGCGGACGCGGCCGTCGGCCCGCAGGTACCGGCCGTCTTCGTGCGGGACACCCTGGAGGTGTGCCGGGCCCTGACGGAGGCCCTGGAGGGCGCGGGGGCCGGGCAGGAGGGCGGACCCGCGCTCGCCCTCGGCTCCGGGGCGCGCGCGCTGTGGGGCGGGGCCAGGGAACTGCTGCGCCAGGCAACGTACTACGAGATGAAGAAGCGGGCCGGGGTGGTCGGCGAGCACGGGCTCGGTCCGGTCCTCACCGACCTCGCGGGACGCCGGCCCGCCCTGCGCTTCCACCTGGTCGGCCACAGCTTCGGCGCCCGCGTGGTGTCCTTCTCCCTGCGGGCCGTGGCGGACGGGGCGCGGCACGTGAAGTCGCTGACGCTGCTCCAGGGGGCCTTCTCCCACTACGCGTTCAGCGAGCGCCTGCCGCACGACCGGCGGCGCGGCGGGGCCCTGGGCGGTCTCCAGCGCCGGGTGGACGGACCGGTGGTGGCCTGCCATTCCGCCCACGACTCGGCGCTGGGCGTGTTCTACCCGCTGGCCTCCCGGATGGCGGGTGATTCGGCCGGTCTGCTCGGTTTCGACGAACGGTGGGGCGCGGTCGGGCACGATGGGGTGCGCGCGGTGCCCGGCGCGCCCCGGCTGAGCCTGGAGGCGGCCCTGCGGGACGGGCTCCCGGAGGCCGGTTGCGTCAGCGTGGACGCGGGCTCCGTGGTGCGTCGCGGGGGTCCTCCGTCGGGGGCGCACAGCGACATCTGCCACGAGGAGCTGGCCCGGATCGTGGTCGGGGCGGGGCGCATGGGGCGCTGAGTTCCGGCCATGTGCCACCCGCACGCCTCGACCGCCCCCGCATGCGCCCGCATCCTGCCGGGCATGTTGGGCACGTCGCGGGGGGTTGCTTCGTTCGACGGAGTGACGCGGTCGGCGGTGTGGGCATGGCACGGCGGAGGTGAAGGTACGGTGGCAGGTTTTCGGAGTCTCGCCTATCAGGTGCGCGACGCGCGCAACGACCGGGCCCTGAGGCGCCATTCGCTGCGCCGCTGCCTGGAGCGTTTCGCGCCCTACGGGCACCGGGCGACGTGGTGGCACCTGTGCGACCGGCACGGGATCGCCCCCGAGGACCGGGGCGCGGACCCGCTGCGGCTGGTCGCGGCGCTGGAGGAGCTGGAGGAGGCGCGGGCGGTCTGGCTGGAGTACGAGCGGCAGTTCGCGGAGCGGCGCAGACGGGAGAAGCACGACGGGGTGCGGCGGCCGGAGTGGGCCTGGGGCGGCAGCGGGGACGCCGTGGTGCGGTGCGCCGACCCGGACGTGCGGCCGGAGGGGACGCTGGGCGAGGTGCTGCGGCGGCTGGTCGCGGCCCTGGAGTCGGAGCCGGGGACGGCGTGCCCGGTCTGCGGCGAGGAGGAGCTGAGCTGGCCGGCGCCGCTGTCGGGGCCGGCGGCGTGGGCCGGGGCGTGGGCGTGGGACGGGCCGGTGTGCGGGGGCTGCGGGATCGTGGTGCCGCGGCCGGCGCTGACGGAGGCCGTGGTGGGGCACCAGGCGGCGGGCGCGGCGTGAGCGTGAGTGGGGGCGGGGTCGGCGGGACGCGGGCGCGGGTGCTGCAGGCAGCGCTGAACGGCTCGCGGGGCGCTGCCGACGGGGCGGCGGTGCCGCTGTCGCCCGGGGACCTGGTCCGGGCGGCGCGGGAGACGGTGGCTGCCGGGGCCGGCGAGGTGCTGGTGCACCCGCGGACCCCGTGCGGGCGGGAGAGCCTCTCGCCCCGGGTCGTGGGGCCCCTGCTGGAGGAGATGCGCGGCGCGGGGGTCCGCGTACCTCTGACGGTTCCGGCGGGTGTCGCGGCCGAGCAGGATCCGGCGGGGCGGCTGGAGCGGGTGCGGTCCTGGACGGTGCTGCCGGACCGGGCGGCGGTGCCGTTCGCGGAGCCGGGGGCGCGGGAGCTGGCGCGGGCCCTGCTGGAGCGCGGGGTGGCGGTGGACGCGGTGGTCCCGATGGGCGGCGGGGCCGGGCCGGAGCCGCTGGCCCGGTTCCTGGAGTGGGCCCCGCCGGATCCGGCCCGGGTCCGGCTGGTGGCGGAGCTGGCGGAGGCTGATCCGGCGCTGGTGGCGGGGCTGCGGTGGCTGCCACCGGTGCCCGTGGTGCTGTTCGGGCGGGATTCCGCCGCCTGGCCGGTGCTGCGGCTGGCGGCGCGGTGCGGTGCGGGCACGCGGATCGGCGTGGCGCAGGTGCTGCACCTTCCGGACGGGCGGGCGGCGCGCTCGAACGCCGAGCTGGTGGCGGCCGCCCTCGACGTGGAGGGCGCCGCCGGGTCGGCTACTGGGACAGCCTGGAGCCGGTGATGCTCTCGCCGAAGACGTCGTCCGGGTTGGACAGCGCGCAGGTCTTGAGCGAGAGGCAGCCGCAGCCGATGCAGTCGTCCAAGTGGTCGCGCAGGCTGCTGAGTTGCGAGATCCGCTGATCCAGCACGGTGCGCCAGTTCTCGGACAGCCGGGCCCAGTCCTCCCGGGTGGGGGTGCGCTCCTCCGGCAGCTGGGCCAGCGCCTCGCGGATGCTGGCGAGGGGGATGCCCACGCGCTGGGCGGCCCGCACGAAGGCGACCCGGCGCAACGCCTCACGGCTGTAGCGGCGTTGGTTGCCGGAGGTGCGGCGGCTGCTGATCAGCCCCTTGGCCTCGTAGAAGTGCAGGGCGGAGACGGCCGCTCCGCTGCGCGCGGACAGCTGGCCGACGGTGAGTTCGTGGACTTTCTCGGGAATCTGCGGCACACGGCCGAGCCTAGTCGGACGTCCGTTGACAGACGCACCAGGACCCCAGCATGCTGAGCAAGCGCTTATTCGACTGAGGGGCCGGAAACGGCAGTGGACAGCGGACGACAGGGGCAGGGCATGGCCGAACCGAGGATCTTCACCTCCGCCGAGGAGCTGCGCGCCGGCATCGGCGAACGGCTCGGCCCGAGCGGGTGGCTGGAGGTGGACCAGAAGCGGATCGACCTCTTCGCGGACGCGACCGGCGACCACCAGTGGATCCACGTGGACCCGGAGCGCGCCGCCACCGGACCCTTCGGCTCCACCATCGCGCACGGCTACCTGACCCTGTCCCTGCTGCCGAGCCTGGTGCCGCAGATCATGCGCGTCGAGGGCATGCGGATGGGCATCAACTACGGCACGGACAAGGTGCGTTTCCCCGCCCCGGTGCCGGTCGGCTCGCGGCTGCGCGCCACCGCCGTGATCACCTCGGTCACCGAGGCGGGCGGCGGCGTACAGGTCGCGGCGACGGTGACCGTGGAGCGCGAGGGCGGCGAAAAGCCGGTGTGCGTCGCGGAGTCGGTGTCCCGCTACTACTTCTGAGGTCCCGCCCCGGCGGCCGGGCGCGCGCCCACCATCCGGAGGACGAGGTCGGCGTAGAGGGTGCCGACCTCGTCGGGCGTGCGCTGCCCGGCGGTGCTGAACCAGCGGGCCACGTCGATGCACAGCGACAGCACGGCGAGGGTGGTGCCCGGGACGTCGGGGACGTCGAACTCCCCCGCCAGCACGCCGTCGGCGAGGATCCGGCGCACGGCGGCGTCGCTCTGCCGGCGCAGGGCGACGATCTCGGAGCGGTGCTCCGCCGCGAGTGCGTCCAGCTCGTACTGGACGACGCGGGCGGTGGTGTGGTGCGCGGCGTGCCAGCGCACGAAGGACCGCACGGCCGCGTCCAGGCGCTCGGCGGCGGACCCCGGACCGGAGGCGGCGGTCTCCAGGATCTCCAGCGCCTTGTCGTGACCGATCCTGCTGATCCGGTGGAGCAGTTCTTCCTTGGTCTTGTAGTGGATGTAGAGCGCGGCCGGACTCATCCCCGCGCGGCCCGCGATGTCGCGGGTGGTCGTCGCGTGGTAGCCGCGCTCGGCGAAGGCTTCGACGGCCGCCACGAGGAGCCGCCGCGCGGCGTCGGGGGTGACCTCCGACCACGGCACGTAGCCGTCGGTCGTCTCCGCCGCGCTGTCCATCGCCCGCCACCCTCTTCGTCCTGTAGGAAGACGTCAGCTTACCGGAGGGTGAGCAAGCGCTTAGGGGAGCTGCCGCCGCGGGCGCTATTTCGGCGTGAAGGGGTCGTAGTCCGCCATGATCTTCTCCATTCTCGCCTGGTCGACCCGGCTGACGATCTGCGTCGCCTCCTGCCGGTCGCGGACCACCTTGGCCAGGGTGAAGGCGGAGGTCGTCAGGTAGAGGACGGCGATCCCGAGGAAGGCGCGGACCCAGCCGTCCACGTCCATGTTGTAGATGCCCACGGCCACGGCGGCCAGGGCGATGCCGAAGGAGGCGACGGCCTGGCCGTAGTACGCCCCCGTGTTCTGCTGCTTGACCGGTGTCTCGTTCATGCCGCCAGCATCGGGCGCCGTGACGGGGACCACATCCGCACGGGTACTCAGACGGGTACTCAGAAGGCGGAGACCCCGGTGCGGGCGCGGCCGATGAGGAGCTTCTGGATCTGGCTGGTGCCCTCGTAGAGGGTCATGACGCGGGCGTCGCGCAGCAGCTTCCCGGCCGGGTACTCGTCGACGTAGCCGTAGCCGCCGTGCACCTGGAGGGCGTTGCCCGCGGCGCGCACCGCGGCCTCGGAGGCGAAGAGCTTGGCGGTGGAGGACTCCGTGGCGAAGGGCCGCCCGCGGTCGATCAGGTCGGCGACCCGCCAGGTCAGCAGCCGGGCCGCGTCGACGTCGACCGAGATGTCGGCGATCAGCTCCTGCACCAGCTGGTGGTGGGCGATCGGCTTGCCGAACTGCTCGCGCCGGGCCGCGTACGAGACCGCCGCGTCCAGTGCCGCCTGGGCGATGCCGACGCAGCCGGCGGCCACCGACATCCGTCCCTTGGCCAGGGCCGACATCGCCACGGAGAAGCCCTTGCCCTCGGGGCCGAGCAGGGCGGAGGCGGGGACGCGGACGCCGTCGAGGACGAGTTCGGCGGTGGCCTGGCCGCGCAGGCCGAGTTTGCCGCGGACCTCGCGGCGGGTGAGGCCGGGGCTGTCGGCCGGGACGAGGAAGGCGGAGATTCCGCGGTGGCCGGGGGTGGCCGGGTCGGTCCGGGCGAAGAGGAGGACCACGTCGGCCCAGGTGCCGTTGGTGATGAACATCTTGCTGCCGCTGATGACGTACGCGTCCCCCTCGCGCACGGCGCGGGTGGTGAGGGCGGCCGCATCGGAGCCGGTGCCGGGCTCGGTCAGGCCGAAGCAGCCGAGCGCCTCGCCGGAGCACAACCGGGGCAGCCAGGCGCGCTTCTGCTCCTCGGTGCCCCAGGCGGCGACGGTCTTGGCGACCAGGCCGAGGGAGACGGAGACGATGCCGCGCACGGCCGAGTCCCCGCGGCCGAGCTCCTCGGTGACGAGCACGTAGGACAGGTGGTCGCCGCCGGAGCCGCCGTACTCCTCGGGGACGGTGAGGCCGAGGAAGCCGAGGCCGCCGAGCTTCTTCACGATCGAGCGGTCCACGCTCTCGGCGCGGTCCCACTCGGCGGCGTACGGGGCGATCTCGCGGTCGGTGAACGCGCGGGCGAGGCGGCGCACGGCCTCCTGCTCCTCGCTCAGCTCCAGGTTCACGGGGCCCTCCGGGGCGTGGTCCGGCCGCTCTCGGGCACTTAAACTAGCGGCGGTAGTTTATGACGGGGCAGGGCCTACTATGTGGCGCATGGCCAGACCGCGCAAGCCCCTCCTCAGCAGAGACCGCATCGTCGAGGCGGCGGGCGCGCTCGTGGACGCGGAGGGGCTGGAGGCGGTCTCGACCCGGCGGCTGGCCGCCGCCCTCGGGGTGAGCGGGCCCTCCCTCTACAACCACTTCCGGACCAAGGACGCCATCCTGGAGGCGGTCGCGGACGCGGTGAGCGCGAAGGTCGACCTGTCGGCGTTCGACGGGGGCAAGGACTGGCGGGGCGCGCTGTACGACTGGGCGCACTCGTACCGGGAGGCGCTGTCGGACCATCCGAACATCGTGCCGGTGCTGGCCCGCGGGCCGGGCCGGCGCCCGGCGGGACTGCGGCTGGCGGACGCGGTGTTCGGCGCCATGACGGCCGCGGGGTGGCCCCCGGCCCAGGCGACCCGGATCGGCGCCCTGATGCGGTACTTCATCCTGGGCTCGGCGGTGGCCTCGTTCGCCGGGGGGTTCGTGGACGACGAGACGGCGTACGACCCGGCGGACTACCCGCACCTGGGGCAGGCCCACCTGCTGGCGGAACGCCGGCAGGAGGTGGACGAGGGCGCCTTCGAGACGGGCCTGACGGCCCTCCTGGACGGCCTGACCCTCCAGTACGAGGCCCTGCGGGCGGGCACGCCGGGGCCGTAGGGCCGGTGCACCCGGTGCGCCGGTGCTCGGGCGTGGCTAGAACACCACGAGGGAGCGGCCGCCCTTGCCCGCGACCATCGCGTCGAAGGCGGCCGGGATGCCGTCCAGGGTGATCCGGTCGGTGACCATGGAGCCCAGGTCGAGGCGGCCGGCCCGGACGTGTTCGGCGATCACGGGGAGGTCGCGGGCCGGGTCGCCGTTCCCGTACACGCAGCCGCTGAGGGTGCGGGCGAAGTGGAAGATCTCCAGCGCGTGGAAGGCCACCTGCTGGTCCTTGCCGCCGATGCCGACGACCGTGGTCCGGCCGCCCCTGCGCGTGGACTCCCAGGCCGTGCGGATGGTCGCGGCCCGGCCCACGCACTCCACGGCCACGTCGGCGCCCTGCCCGCCGGTGAGGCCGCGGATCTGCTTGGCGGTGGTGTCGCCGGCGAGGACGAACGCGGTGGCCCCGGCGGCGCGGGCCAGCTCCTCCTTGGCCGGGGAGACGTCGACGGCCACGATCGGCCCGGCCCCGGCGATCCGGGCGGCCTGGAGGGCGGCGAGCCCGACCCCGCCGACGCCGAACACCGCGACCGACTCGCCCGGACGGACCTGGGCGCTGTGGTGCACGGCGCCGTAGCCGGTCAGGACGGCGCAGCCGAGGAGGGCGGCCTCGGGCAGCGGGATGCCGGCGGGCGCGGGCAGCACGCACTTCGCCGCGACGACGGTCTCCTCGGCGAAGGCGGCGACGTTGAGCCCGGGGTGCAGCTCGTTGCCCTCGGCGTCGTGGGCGTACACCGCGCCGACCCCGGACAGGGCCTCGGCGCAGAGCCAGACCTCCCCGATCCGGCAGTGGTGGCACTCCCCGCAGGACGGAGCCCAGTTGAGGACCACCCCGTCGCCCGGGGAGACGTGGGTGACGCCCTCGCCGACGGCGAGGACCGTCCCCGCGCCCTCGTGACCGAGGACGGCGGGGACGGGCACCCGCATGGTGCCGTCGGTGAGGGACAGGTCGGAGTGGCAGACCCCGGCCGCGGCGAGCCGCACCCGGACCTGCCCGGGTCCGGGATCGGGCAGGACGATGTCCCTTATCTCCAGCGGGGCTCCGACGGCGGGCAGGATGGCGGCGCGGACCATGGTCGTCGTCTCCGTGTCTTGGGGGCTTCGGGGCTGCGGGGGCTGCCGGGCTCCGGGGCTGCCGGGGCGTCAGAACTGCAGGGACTTGGTCTGGAGGTACTCCCCCAGGCCGTGCGCGCCGAGCTCCCGGCCCACGCCCGACTGCTTGTAGCCGCCGAAGGGTGCGAGCACGTTGAAGCGGCCGCCGTTGATGTCCACCTGCCCGGTGTCCATCCGGCGGGCGAACGCCACGGCCGTCTCCTCGTCCGCCGCCCACACCGCGCCGCCCAGGCCGTAGACGGTGCCGTTGGCGATGCGCAGGGCGTCGTCCTGGTCCTCGTAGGGGAGGATCGCCAGCACGGGGCCGAAGATCTCCTCCTGGGCGATGGTCATGTCCGGGGTGACGTCGGCGAAGACCGTCGGGGCGATGAAGTACCCGCGCTCGCGGGGCGCGTCGGGGCCGCCCGCGACGAGGCGCGCGCCCTCCGCGACGCCCTTGTCGATGTAGGAGCGGACGCGGTCGCGCTGGGCGGCGTTGACGACCGGGCCGAGGCGGGTGGCCCGGTCGCGGGGGTCGCCCGAGGGGTACGTGGCGACGGCCGCGGCGGCGAGGGCGACCGCCTCCTCGTGCTGGTCCCGGTGGACGAGCATGCGGGTGAGCGCGTTGCAGCTCTGGCCGGTGTTGTTCATGACGTGTCCGACGCCCGCCGCGACGGCCTTGGCCAGGTCGGCCCCGGGCAGGATGACGTTCGCCGACTTGCCGCCCAGTTCGAGGGCGACGCGCTTGACGGCGGCGCCGGCGATGGCGCCGATCTTCTTGCCGACGGCGGTCGAGCCGGTGAAGGAGACGAGGTCGACTCCCTCGTGCTCGGCCAGCGCCTGGCCGGCGACCGGACCGGTGCCGGTCACCAGGTTGAAGACCCCGGCCGGGATGCCCGCCTCGTGCACGGCCTCGGCGAAGAGCCGTGCGGTCAGCGGGGTGTCCTCGGCCGGCTTGAGGACGACGGTGCAGCCGGCGGCGAGAGCGGGTGCCACCTTGGCAACGACCTGGTGCAGGGGATAGTTCCAGGGCGTGATGGCCCCGACCACGCCGACCGGCTCCATGAAGACGGTGGAGTTCCCGACCCGCTCCTCGAAGGGGTAGGAGGCGGCGAGTTCGGCGTACGAGGAGGCCACCGCGACGGGGGCGCCGACGTGCACCAGCTCCGCGAAGCCGAGCGGGGAGCCGAGCTCGGCGGTGATGGTCTCGGTGAACTCGGCCTTGCGGGCCACGAGCACGTCGCGCAGGGCGCCGATCAGTGCGGCCCGCTCGGCCGGGGCGGTGGCCGCCCAGCCGGGGAAGGCCGCGCGGGCCGCGCCCACCGCCGCGTCCACGTCCTCGGCCGTCCCGGCCGGAACGCTGCCGATGACCTGCTCGTCGGCCGGGTTGACCACCTCGATCCGGCCGGTTCCGGCGGCGGGCCGCCATTCCCCGCCGATGTACATCCCGTCGTGGGCCTTCATGGCATTCCTCCCGAGCACCTACGAGTGCGTGGACCTGTCCTCGCCGCAACACCCTACAAACTAGCGTCGGTAGTTTTTGGTCCGCCAGGGGCCCCGGCGGTCAGATGATGCCGAAAACCATCCCTGCGGCCAGGACCACGAGGGAGGTGAGCGCCGCCCACTTCACGGTGAACCGGGTGTGGTCGCCGAACTCGACCTTGGCCATGCCCACGAGGACGTAGACGGCCGGAACCAGCGGGCTGGACATGTGCAGGGCCTGCCCGACCAGCGAGGCGCGGGCGATCTCCAGCGGGGAGACCCCGTGCGCGGCGCCCGCCTCGGCCAGGACCGGCAGGACCCCGAAGTAGAAGCCGTCGTTCGACATGAAGTAGGTGAGGGGCAGGCTCAGCAGGCCGGTGACCAGGGCCATGTGCGGGCCCATCCCCTCGGGGATGGCGCCGACCAGCCAGTCGGCCATGTGCTTGACCATGCCGGTGCCGGTGAGGACGCCGGTGAAGACGGCTGCGGCGAAGACCATGCCGGCGACGTTGAGGACGTTGTCCGCGTGGGCGGCGATCCGGGCCTTCTGGTCGGGCATGTGCGGGAAGTTCACGGTGAGGGCGAGGGCCGCGCCGAGCAGGAACAGCACCGGGATGGGCAGCAGCTCCATGATCATCGCGGTGAGCAGGGCGACGGTGAGGCCCGCGTTGAACCAGTAGAGGTGCGGACGCAGCGTCGGACGCCGGGGGTCCAGCCCCTGGAAGCCGTCACCGTCCTCGCCGCCGTCACCCTCCGTCGGCC
Source organism: Streptomyces sp. NPDC090077 (assembly GCF_044747545.1). NCBI lineage: Bacteria > Bacillati > Actinomycetota > Actinomycetes > Kitasatosporales > Streptomycetaceae > Streptomyces > Streptomyces sp. NPDC090077. The sequence continues at coordinate 21,453 of NZ_JBIVEG010000026.1, read as the reverse complement.
CGTTGGCCCCGGCCGCGGGGGCCGCCGCGCCCGGGGCGGGGGCGGAGCCGCCGCCGGTACGGGTGCCCGCTGCTGCCTCCCCGGCACCGGAACCGGCCGCCACCAGGGACTCTTCCTGGGCCTCCGCGGTCTCCCCGCCCGGCATCACGAGGGAGCCGACCCGGCGGCGCTCCCGGACGCCGAGGACGTAGGCCAGGGCGAAGACGAACAGCAGGCCGACCGCGAGGGCCGGGATCATCGGGACGAAGATGTCCGCCGCGTCGAGCTTGAGGGCCGTCGCCGCGCGGGCGGTGGGGCCGCCCCAGGGCAGGGTGTTCATCACGCCGTTGGCGGTCGCGGCGACACCGGTCATGACCACCAGGCTCAGCCCGAGCCGCTTGTACAGCGGGTACATGGCCGAAACCGTGATCATGAAGGTGGTCGACCCGTCCCCGTCGAGGGAGACGATCGCGGCGAGGACGGCCGTGCCGACCACCACCCGCATGGGGTCCGCCTTGCAGAAGCGCAGGATGCCCCGGACGATCGGATCGAAGAGGCCGACGTCGATCATCACGCCGAAGTAGACGATGGCGAACATCAGCATGGCGGCGGTCGGGGCGAGCTTGCCGACCCCGTCGATGACGTAGTCCCCCAGGTGCGCGCCCTTTCCGGCGAACACGCAGAAGAGCGCGGGGATGAGGACGAGCGCCGCGATGGGCGACATTTTCTTCAGCATGATCAGGACCAGGAAGGTCGCGATCATGGCGAAGCCGAGGAAGGTCAGCATGCAGGGAAGGTAGGTGCCGCCTCCTTGCGCCAACAAGACGTCCACGCGTGAGCAATACGAGCAAAACCCCAGCTCAGGGCAGGGGTGTCAGGGTGACGGGGAAGCCGTTGAGCACCGCGGTGCCCGACAGCGGGTCGAGGCGGGTGCCGTCGAGCAGCTGGTTCACGTTGACCCCCGGCTCGGCTCCGGCCACCGCGAGCCGGGTGCCCGCACGGTCGTGGCCCCAGCCGTGCGGGAGGCTGACCACTCCCGTACGGACGGCGTCGGTGACCTCCACCGGAGCCTCCAGGCTGCCCCCGTCGGCGGTGATCCGGGCCCGGCCGCCGTCGGCGAGGCCGAGCCGGTCCGCGTCGGCGGGATGGACCTGGAGGGTGCACCGGTTGGAACCTCCGGTGAGGGCCGGGACGTTGTGCAACCAGCTGTTGTTGGACCGCAGGTGGCGGCGGCCCACGAGCACCAGGGCGGCGGGGCGGGCGGCGAGCGCCGCGCGCAGCCCGGGCAGCTCGGCCGCGATCGGCTCCGGGAGCAGCTCGATCCTGCCGCTGCGGGTCCGCAGCAGGCCCGGGAGCCGGGGCCGCAGCGGGCCCAAGTCGATGCCGTGCGGGTGGGCGAGGAGCCGCTCCAGGCTGAGCCCGGCCGTCTCCCCGGGCGCGGCCGCACGGGTCCGCGTACCGTCGCCGGCTGCTCCCGCGCCCGTGCCTGCGGCACCGGTGCCGCCGGGGTGGCCGGGGGCGCCGAACAGGTCTCCGTACGGGCCCAGTCGGAGCATCAGGTCGAGCCTGCGCTCCGGTCCGGACTCGCCGGTGAGGAGCCCGGCCAGGGCCGCCGGGTCCGCCCCGTGGAGCGGGGAGCGGGGGTCGGCGGTCTCCTTGGCGAGGGCGGCCCGGATCGCCGTGTCGTCGACGGCGGACGGCAGGGCGGTGCCGTGCGCCCCGGAGACGGCCAGGACCAGGCGCGCGTGGATCTCGCACTCGTCGAGCCGGTCCGCTTCGAGGGGGACGGCGGGCCGGGTGTAGCGGACCTGGTTGCGGACGGCGAACCCGTTGAAGGCGAAGTCGTGGTGGGCGCTCTGCGAGGGCGGCGGCGGGGGCAGGACGACGTGGGCGTGGCGCGAGGTCTCGTTGAGGTACGGGTCGACGCTGACCATGAAGTCGAGCCCGGCGAGTGCCGCGTCGAGCCGCCGGCCGTCGGGGGCGGACAGCACGGGGTTGGCCGCGATCGCGATCAGGGCGCGGATGCGCCCCTCCCCCGGGGTCTCGATCTCCTCGGCCAGGGCGGCGGTGGGCAGTTCGCTCTTGACCTCGGGGTAACCGCTGACCCGGCTGCGCCAGCGGCCGAGGGCGAATCCCCGGCCGGGCCCGGCGGGCCGGGGCCGCGGACCGGCCGCCGGGAGCGGGAAGAGCGCTCCGCCCGGGCGGTCGAGGTTCCCGGTGAGGATGTTCAGGACGTCCACCAGCCAGCTGGCGAGCGTCCCGTACTCGACGGTGCAGCTGCCGATCCGCCCGTAGACGGCGGCGGTCGGCGCGGCCGCCAGCTCCCGGGCGAGGGTGCGGATCCGGTCGGCCGGCAGGTCGCAGGCGGGGGCGACCGCCTCGGGAGTGAAACGCGCGAGGGCGTCGGCGAGTTCCGGGATCCCTTCGGTGTGCTCCGCGAGCGCTCCGGGGTCGGCGAGCCCCTCGGCGAGCAGGGTGTGGGCGAGCGCGGCCAGCAGCAGGGCGTCGCTGCCGGGGCGCGGCGCGAGGTGGGTGTCGGCGAGCGCGGCGGTGCGCGTGCGGCGCGGGTCGACGACGACGAGGGTGCCGCCCCTGGCCCGGAGCGCCTTGAGCCGGCCGGGGAAGTCGGGGGCGGTGCACAGGGAGCCGTTGGACTCGACCGGGTTGGCGCCGATCAGCAGGAGGAAGCCGGTGCGGTCGAGGTCGGGCACGGGGATGGCGAAGGGGTCGCCGAACAGGAGCCCGCTGGAGACGTGTTTGGGCATCTGGTCGAGGGTGCTGGCGGTGAAGAGGTTGCGGGTGCCGAGGGCGTTGACGAGCAGCGGCGGGTAGAGGGCCCCGGCCATGGTGTGGACGTTGGGGTTGCCGAGCACGATGCCGACGGACTGGGCGCCGTGTTCCCGGACGAGGGCGGGAACGGCGGCGGCGACGGCGGCGTAGGCCTCGTCCCAGGTGGCCTCGCGGAGCCGTCCGCCGCGGCGGACGAGAGGGGTGCGCAGCCGGTCGGGGTCGGCGTCGAGGGCGCCGAAGGCGGCCCCCTTGGGGCAGACGAAGCCGCGGCTGAAGACGTCGTCCCGGTCGCCCCGGGCACCGGTGACGGTGGTGCCCTCGATGGTGAGGGTGAGGCCGCAGGTGGCTTCGCAGAGGGGGCAGATGCGGCGGGCGGTGCGGGGCATGGGCCCTCCTGGGGGCGGCAGGCCGCGGCGCGGGCACGGCGGGCGCCCCGAGCATACCGACCGGTAGGCATGGCGGGGAGGGGGCTGCGGCGGCCCGTTCGCCCCGGCACCGGCACCGGCACCGGGCGCCCCTCCCCACGGGGGTCAGTCCAGGACGCGGGCCAGGTAGGCGTGCATCATCGCCCGGGTCTCGGCGACGATGCCGGGATCGCCCTCCGGGTCGGCCCGGAAGGCCAGTTGGACCAGCGCGTCGGTCGCCTCCACGGCCACCAGGACCACCCGGGACAGTTCGGGGCCCGGGTCGAGTCCGAGGTGGGCGCACAGCAGCCCGGTCAGACGGGCGGCGACCAGGTGGTTGGGGTCGGAGGCGGGTCCTTCGGCGGGCGGGGCGGGCACCCCGAAGTCCACGAGGGCGAAGCCGGGGACGCTGCGCTTCATGGCCAGGTACTCGTCCAGCACGGCGTCGACGACGGGCCGCCAGTGCGTGGCCGGCAGGGCGGCGAGCCGCCGTTCGATGCCCTCGGCGTACTGCTCCAGGTTGCGCTGGGCCAGGGCGACGGCCATGGCCCGCTTGTTCCCGAAGAACCGGTAGACCGAGCCGATGGGCACGCCGGCGCGCAGGGCGACGGCGCGGGTGCTGAGGTTCTCGTAGCCGGTCTCGTCGAGGAGTTCGGCGCAGGCGTCGAGGATCCGGGCGAGGCGGTCGGCGCTGCGCTGCTGGACCGGGGTCCTGCGCAGGGGGTGGGCGGGAGGCACGGGGTCCATCATGCCGCTCCTGGCTCGTGGGTCCAGCGGTGCGGGGGCGGGGCTTCAGTTCAGCAGGAGGGTCAGCCCGCCGATCGTGTACGTGATCATCAGCGCGAGCAGCGGCAGCTGGCCCGCCACCGCCTTCGCGGGCGGGAAGAGGCGTACGGAACGGTCGTGCGCGGCGATCACACCGAGTACGTGCCCGGTGACGACGGCGATGACCTGGAGGGCGGCGAGGCCGCCGGGACCCAAGGGGGGACTGGGCTCGGGGGCGTTGTCAGTGCCGAGTGCCATGCTTACCGTGCGTGGTCCTTCGGTGACGAGGAGGGAGAAGTAGTGAGCGGTGAGATAGCCGAGGGCGATCGGCACGAGTGAGTGCGCGAAGGCCGTCAGCGGTCGGGGGTGCGGGCCGCTGACGAGGCGGGTGGCCGCGGCGCACAGGCAGTACAGGGTGGCGACGAGGGCGACGGAAGCGAGCAGTCCGAGCGTGGCCGTGGGGGTGCGGCCGAGGGGGGAGGTCTGAAGGGTGTTGATCCAGCCGGGGTTGTCGGAGTAGCCGTCGTAGGCGGTGGAGCCGAGCAGGACGCAGACGGTGGCGACGAGTCCGGGCCGCTCGGGCGTCGCGTCGAGTCCGTGGAAGGGGTTGCGGAGGACCAGGCGGCCGTCGCTGCGACGACCGAAGGGGGAGAGCCGGGCCAGGAGGCCGGAGTACACCTCGAAGGCGTCGGCTTCGGCGAACCAGCTCTCGCCGAAGCGGGCGGCGAGCAGCAGGTGGGCGGCGGTGTAGAGGGCGAGGGCGCACAGGAGGGTGGTGGTCGATGCGGGATCGGGAGCGACGAGTTCGAGCCAGGTGAAGCCGAACAGCCCGGCGGCGGCCGGCCATTGGCCGGTCCGGGGCGGCAGGGGGCGGCCGGCCCCGGGCGGGCGGCGGCGGGCCCTGGCGAGGAGGCGGTGCAGGGTGCGAAGCGGGTTGAGGAGGCGCCAGACGGGGCCGAGGAGGAGGGAGGCGGGCACGATGCCGACCCACAGCAGGACGTAGACGGCGCCGGGGGCGGGGTTGCGGTCGGGGTCGTCGGGACCGAGGAGGAGGTGGAGGAGCACGGCGAGGGCTGCGGCCAGACCCAGTCCGCGCAGGGTGGTGCGGGTGGCCGGCGCGTCGGCCGCCCGCTGGAGCCCGGCGGGCAGGGCGAGGCCGGAGCGGTCGCCGCGGAAGCGGGAGGCGGACCACAGGAGGCCGAGTGCGAGGAAGGAGACGAAGAGCGCCGTGAAAGCGCCGGCGAAGGCGTAGAAGGGGGAGATCGGCAGATCGTGCTGGGAGCCGATGCCGTGCGCGAGCAGGGCCGACGGGCCGGACGGGAGGGGGACCACGGGTGCCGTCGGGCTCATCGGACGAGGAGCTGGGTCAGGACGAGCCGGGACTCGTGGGTCTCGACCTCGAAGAGGCCGGTGCGGTCGGCCGTGAGGACCAGGGTGGCCTCCTGGCCCGCGGGCAGGGCGAGTTCCTTGTCGTAGCCGTGGACGTGCAGGGTGTCGGCGCGGTCGCTGGTGACGCGCAGGGCCAGGCGTTCGCCCCGTTTCAGTTCGGTGCGGCCGGTGGCGGGCACCACCTTGCCGTCCCGGACGGCGATGGTGACGGTCCGGTCGGCCGGCGGGGCTTCCCGGGGTGCCTGCGTTGCCGGGGGTCCGGTCGGGGTGGGCGCGGGGTGGCTGTGGGTTCCCTGGCCCGGGGGGCCCGCGGTCAGCTCGGCCGCCGCCTGGACCGGCTTGCCGGCGACGGCCCAGGCGGTGTGGTCGTCGGCGTACAGGCGGACGGTCAGGGTGTGCGCGCCCTCGGGCACCTGTGCCGCGGGCAGGTGGAACCAGGGGCCGTACAGGCGGGCCAGCTTGCGGCCGTCGAGTTCCAGGTGGGCGTGGCCGGCGCCGGCCAGCGCGGCGCCGCCGACGCTGTCCGGGGTGAAGCGGAAGTGGGTCACGTCCAGTCGGAGGTTCCAGCCGTCCTCGGAGTCGGGGCGGGCGGTGAGCTTCACCTCGGGCGCCCCCTGGGCCGGGACCTCGCGCAGGCGGTGGCCGGCGCCGTCCTGGGCGTCCAGCAGGGTGCCGGTGCTGCCGGAGGCCTGTTCGTGGGTGGTGCCGGGCTTGTGGTGGGTGGTGGCCCGGCCGCCGCAGCCCGTCGCCGCACCGCCCGCGAGCAGCAGGAGCAGGGCCAGCAGCGCCGCGGTGCGGGCGGAGCGCCGGTGCGGGCGGGTCCGGGGGGCGGGCGTCCGGCACGCGTCGCACCGGATGCGGGTCTCTGCGGGCACGTTCACTGCGGGCCTCCGGTCAGGGGGCGGGCCGCCGCGGCCGGGCGGGGCTCCGGGGGGGGCGGCGGCCCCGCTGCGGGCGGGGCGGGGTGTGGCTGTGGGGCCCTTGCCGCAGCCGGGCGGGGCGGGGGCCGGGCGCCCTTGCCGGGGGCGGGGCCGCGGCAAGGGCGGGGCTGCCCCTGTGGGCGGGTCCTGGGTCAGGCGGGGTTGCCGTCGGGGGTGGGGGGCGGGGGCTCGGCGGTTGTGGTCAGGGCCGGGGCGGGGCCCGCCGGGACGGGGGTGCGGTCGCCGGCCGGGTCGTCGCCCGGGCCGGCGGGACGGGCGGGGGCGGCCGGGCCGGGGCGGGCCGAGGCGACGACCGCCCACAGCACCCACACCACCGCGACGAGGGCCCGCACCCAGGCGGGGCTGAGCGGGATCCACGGGATCATCAGGACGGCCTTGTCGAAGGCGTCCAGCAGGGTCAGGGCGCCCAGCAGCAGGGTGAGCCGGGCCAGCCAGGGGCGTTCGCGGCGCAGGGCCAGGCCGGCCCCGGTCCACCAGAGTCCGAGCAGGAGCAGGCCCAGGGCCGGGACGGGGGTGTCCACCAGGGGCATCGTGGAGCCGGCCACGTCGAGGGCCAGTCCGGCCAGGCCGGCGAGCGACGCCGCGGTGCCCAGCCGGGAGCCGCGCAGGCGCCGCCACCACAGCGTGCCGCCGACCAGCAGCAGCACCGCCGCCACGGCCAGCGCGATCTGCGTCTCCACCCGCTCCAGGCCCCGGGCGCCGTACCAGTCGCAGCCCGCCGGGAGCTTGCGGGCCTGGACGTTGTAGTCGGCGCAGACCATCAGCTGGGTCAGCTTCACCGGTTCGCCCACCAGCCGGGCCGAGGAGCCGCTGACCTGTCCGCGCTCCTTCCCGCACTGCGGGAGCGTGCCCGGGGTGGAGCCGTCGGGGCCGTCCTGCCAGCAGTTCCCCTCGCCCTGGCCGTCCCACCACACGTCGGTGCCGTTGGGGCGGGAGGCGCCCGACCTGTCCTTGCCGAGGACGTTGCCCGCGTACCGGTTGTGGTGGGAGGTGTCGGTCTGCTTGGACCAGCGCTCCTCGCCCCGGATGAAGGCGGGGACGGCGCTGAGGAAGAAGCCCGCGCGCCGGTGCCCGTATACCCAGTTGTCCTCGTAGAGGTTCCAGTTGCCTCCGGCGGTGATGATGCCGGTGCCGGGGGGCATGGAGATCTGCGGGCAGACCACCCCCTGCTCGTAGCCGCGCTCGACGGGCGGCTTGGCGCAGGTGCCGTCGGCGACGTAGGGGTAGTAGTCGGCGTTGTTGTCGTGGATCAGGTTGCGTTCGAAGCGGGCGTGGTTCTGCGGGAGTCCGGGGTGTCCGGGGAAGGCGCTGTCCATCGAGGCGCCGCCCATGTTCTGGTCGAACTCGTTGTCGTGGACCCAGACCGAGTCCCCGGCGGTGCCGGAGTAGCCGACCATGTTGTGGTGGCTGCGGCAGCCGGTGATCTCGATGGAGTAGCGGGGCACGTCGTAGCCGCGGCCGTCGTTGATGTTGGAGGCGCTTCCGGGGTAGATCCCGGAGTCCCCGTTGCCGTAGGACTCGCAGTTCTTGTAGAGCCCGTGGTCGCTGGCGAAGGTCAGGAAGCCGTACTCGTCGTTCCAGCGGGTCAGGACGTCGTCGATGACGAAGCCGTCGGCGGCGAGCACGTAGAGGGAGTTGAAGGTGGTGCGCTGCGCGGTGAAGTTCCGGAAGTAGATCCCGTCGGAGCGGTCGGCGCGGATGGCGTTCAGCTTCTGGTACTTGGCGTCGATGACGACGTCCGTGCGGGCGGCTCCGGTGCCCTCGATCTGCAGGTTCTTCTTGCCGAGGACGGCCACGAGGTTCTGGTTGTGCCGGCACTTCTCCTGCTGTTCGTACGACAGGATCTGGTAGCCCAGCGAGGAGTTGGGCGCCTTGAGGTTCGCGCACTCACCCGTGGGCGCGGGCAGCGAGGGCTCCTCCTCGTAGAGGCCGGGCAGGATCGCGATGTTCATCCCCGGCCGGTCGACGGCGTCCACGGCCTGCTGGAGGTGGCGGTAGCCGTTCTTCTCGCAGCGCTCGTAGAGGTCGAGGTTGCGCTGCCGGAGCTCCTGCGGGAAGCCGGCCACGCGGCGTTCGAAGGCGGGCCGGTCGGTCTTGCAGACCAGCAGGTCGGGCTCGGCCGCGGCCCGGTGGGCGGGGACGGATCCGGTGCCGTCGGGAAGGGCGACGGGGCGCTCCTCGTGCGCGCGGGCGGCGGGCGCGGCGGCGAGGAGGGACAGGAAGGCGAGGAGGGCGGCGAGGAGCGCCGCCGGCACGGCAGGGAACCTGCGGGTCCACGACATGCGCGAGAGAGTAGAGCAATGTTCATCTTTTGGGATCCCCTCGCGCGGATTCCGCCCGGGGCGGTAACCGGATCGTTGCGCCGGGCGGCTGCCGCCGGGGGCGGGGCGGGGCCCCGGGCGGGGGTGGTCGCCGGCCGGGCGGATCCGTCCCGCGACCGCGGCGGCCGCGCGGGAGGCGGCGGCACGGCGGGCCCGGCCCGTGCGGCGGGGCGTTTCGGGCGGTGGCCGCAAGAGGGCGTTGACGGGGAGGGTCACGGAATCCTACTGTCGACCATAGGATTCCTTCGACGGAGCGGGAGCAAGCCCATGAGTGAGCAGGCCAGGAAGACGGCGGAGGCGCTGGAATACCTCACCGGCTTCGGGAACGAACACGGCTCGGAGGCCGTGCCCGGCGCGCTCCCGCTCGGCCGCAACTCCCCCCAGCGCGCCGCCCTCGGCCTCTACGCCGAGCAGCTCAGCGGCAGCGCCTTCACCGAGCCGCGCCGCCACAACCGCAGGTCGTGGCTCTACCGGATCCGCCCCTCGGCCGCCCACCCGGCCTTCACCCGCGTGGACAACGGCGCCCTGCGCACCGCGCCCTTCACCGACGCCGTCCCGGACCCCAACCGGCTGCGCTGGAACCCGCTGCCGGACCCGGCCCCCGGCACCGACTTCCTGGCCGGACTGTGGACCCTCGGCGGCAACGGCGACGCCACCCAGCGCACCGGCATGGCCGTCCACCTCTATTCCGCCAACGCCGACATGACCGACCGGGTCTTCAGCGACTCGGACGGCGAGCTGCTGATCGTCCCCGAGCGCGGCGGCCTGCTGCTGCGCACGGAGCTCGGCCTGCTGAGCGCCGGTCCCGGCGAGGTGGCGCTGATCCCGCGCGGGGTGCGCTTCCGCGTCGAGCTGCTCGACGGCGACGCCCGCGGCTACGTCTGCGAGAACTACGGGCAGCCCTTCGAGCTGCCGGACCTCGGCCCGATCGGCGCCAACGGCCTGGCCGCGGCGCGGGACTTCCGGGCGCCGGTGGCCGCGTACGAGGACGTGGAGCGGCCGACCGAGGTGGTCAACAAGTTCTGCGGCAACCTCTGGTCCGCGACCTACGGCCACTCGCCGCTCGACGTCGTCGCCTGGCACGGCACGCACGTCCCGTACGTGTACGACCTGCGCAAGTTCAACGTGATCGGCTCCATCAGCTACGACCACCCGGACCCGTCGATCTTCACCGTGCTGACCTCGCCGTCCGACACCCCGGGCCTGGCGGGCGTGGACTTCGTGGTGTTCGCCCCGCGCTGGCTGGTCGGCGAGGACACCTTCCGCCCGCCGTACTTCCACCGCAACGTCATGAGCGAGTACATGGGCCTGATCGAGGGCGCCTACGACGCCAAGGCCGAGGGGTTCGTACCGGGCGGCGGCTCGCTGCACAACATGATGTCCGCGCACGGACCGGACCGCGAGACCTTCGACAAGGCGAGCGCCGCCGAACTGAAGCCGCAGAAGATCGACGACGGCCTGGCCTTCATGTTCGAGACGCGCTGGCCGATCACCGCCACCCCCCAGGCGGCGGGGGCGGAGCACCTCCAGCGCGGATACGACGACGTATGGGAGGGTCTCCAGCGCCACTTCCGCGCCTAACATGCCGGTGTCCCCCCGCACACCGCCCCGCCCCGCCGTCTGCTGACAGCCGGCCCGTACGGAGAACGACCCGTGACCGCCTTCGCCCCCGACTCCCTGGTACTGAACCGCAAGCTGCCGCTCTGGTACCAGGTGTCCCAGTCCCTGCGCGCCTCGATACTGGGGCGCGCCCCGGACGCCTCGCTGCGGCTGCCGACCGAGGAGCAGCTCGCCGAGCACTACGGGGTGAGCGTGCTGACCATGCGCCAGGCGCTCAAGGAGCTGGAGGGCGAGGGCCTCATCAGCCGGCACCGGCGGCGCGGGACCTTCATCGAGCCGGGTGCGATGCGCAGCGCCCCGGTGCGGCTGCTCGGCTCGGTGGACGCGATCGTGGCCCAGCAGTCGGGCGACCTGACGACGGTGCTGGGCCGGGAGCGCACGGCCGTGGCCGGGGAGCTGCTGGAGCACTTCCCGGACACGGCCGAGGTGGTCACGTACCGCAGGCTCCGGCGCGACGGCGAGAGCGGGGAGCCCACCAACTGGGCGGAGAACGCGGTCCGTCCGGAGCTCGCCGACGCCGTGGACCTGGCCGACCTGGAGCGCTGGCCGATGACCAAGGTGCTGCGGGACGTGGTCGGCGTGCGGATCAGCCGGATCACGGACACCGTGGAGGCGCGGCTCGCCGACCCGGTCACGGCCGAGCTGCTGGAGGTCCCGCTGCTGAGCCCGATCCTGCACTACACCGGCGTGACCTACGACGAGGACGGGCGGGTCGTGGACGTGGCCCGCATCCGGTACCGGGGCGACCGGTTCTCCTTCACGGTGACCGTCGAAGCGCCCTGACCGCACGGCGCCGGGCCGATGCCCGGTGCCCGGCGCCCGGCGCCCGCGCTACTTCTGCTGCTCGTTCTCCTCCGTGAGCCGCTCGCCCTCGGCCTGCGAGGGCGTGGTGCGCATCGTCTGGGGGTGGTGGTGCTGCTCCCACTCCCGCTCGTCCATGTCCTCGTCGAGCCGCTCGCCCTCGGCCTGCGACGGGGTCGAATACTCGTCGTACGTGCTCATGGCCGGCTCCTCGTCGGTGCGGGTGCGCAGGCCGGCCGGTACGGATGCGTACGTACACGGCGGATGCGTACATAAGGAGCGTAACGCTTCGGCCGGGACACGGCCCGGCCCCGGCGGGCCGTCGCTACCATCTGCCGGGTGAGCGCTGACGTACCGCTGCTGGACGATCTGATGCCCTGGGCCGTGAGCGGCCTGCGCCTGGGCCGGGACTGGGTCGCGGCGCCCGATCCCGCCACCCTGCGGGCCCGCTGGACGGCCCTGGCCGACGCCGAAGGGGCGGAGCGGGAGCGGCTGTTCCGCCCGAGCCGGACCCGTACGCCCTCCGCCGGGGCGGCGGCGCTGCCGGGCCAGCGTTCGGCCACCGCCCGCTTCGCCGACGCGCCCGGCGCCTTCCCCGAGCCCGTACGGGTGCTCCGCGCGCCCTTCGACGAGCAGTGGCTGCTGCCCGACCAGCGGCTCATCGACTCCGCCCGGCCCGAGCTGTGGCGGGTGCGGGACGCGCAGCAGGTGTTCCTGCTGGAGGCGCCGGGCCTGCTGGCCACCGCGCACCTCCCGGCGGGCCGGCTCGGCCGGATCCGCCCGCTGCACCGGCGCCCCGGCGGGGCCGAGCCGAACCTCGCGCCGGGCCTGCTGCCCCTGCTGGGCGGGCACCACGGCGGCTGGGTCACCCCGGAGGACGTGCTGTGCTGGATCCTCGCCGCCGGGCGGCCGGGCCCCCGGGGGTACGAGGTCCCGCTCGCGGCCGACCCGGAGCACTGGCGGGCCGGCCTGGAGCTGGGCCAGCGGCTGCTGACGGTCCAGTTGCGCGGGGCGCGGGGCGGGGAGCCGCCGCGGCTGCCCGGCGGGCGGCGGCCGTACGTCCGCTCGGCGGTCACGGCCTGGCCGGAGGGGCTCGGCTACGACGCGGAGAGCGAGACGCTGACCCTCGGGGACGGGGCCGTCTCCCCGGTCCCGGCGGGGGCCTGGGAGTACGAGGTCCAGGGCGTCCGGGTGCTGGAGGGGTGGTTCGCCGCCCGCTGCGCGCACCGGGATCCGGGGGCGGGCGGGCTGGAGGGGCTGGGGCCGGCCGAGTGGCCGCAGGCCTGGACTTCGGAGCTGCTGGCCCTGGTGACCACCCTGGCACTGCTGGCCGCTCTGGCGCCGGAGCGGGCGGCGTTCACCCCCGGGCCGCTGCTGCCGGCCGGGGAGCTGGAGGCCGCCGGGGTGCTCCCGCCGCCGCGCTGGGCCCGCCGTCCGGCCTCGGTCCTGGACCACCAGGAGGAGGGCCCGGGCGGGCAGTTCGCACTGCTCTGACCACTGCCGGGGGCCTGCCGGCCGCAATGCCGCAGGCCGGCCCGCACCACCGGGCGCCCCACCCTCCGGGAGCCGGCCCGACCGGGACCACGCTGCCCGGGGGCGCCCCCGCAGCCACGCCGGGCGGGCTCACGCCACCCGGGCCCACGCCACCGGGAGGCACGCCAACCGGAACCACCCTGCCAGCGGCCGCATCGGCCGGACCCTGCCGACCGGGACCGCACTGCCGCGGGGCGCCCCCGCAGCCGTGCCGGGCGGGGTCATGCCGCCCGGGACCGCGCCGCCGGGGGCGCGACCGCGGGATCGTGTCGCCCGGGGAGCGGTACGCCCCCGGGACCCCGCCGGAGGCGGACCGTCAGGGCCAGCCCGCCAGGAGGCGGGACACCGAGCGGTCGAACGCCTCCGTCAGGTCCGCTCCGGCGGCGGTCACCGGGGCGCCCTCGGTGAGGGCCGCCGCGAGCCTCGGGTACTCCCCCGTCGCCAGCCGGGAGCCGAGCCAGGCCGTCCGTACGCCTTCCTCGGCGGCCTCGCTCCAGGGCAGCGAGCGGGCCCGTTCGGCCAGGGCGAGTTCCCCCGCCACGAAGGTGGCCACCATGCCGTTGACGGAGGCGATCAGCTCCAGCTTCCCGGCCCCGGACACCTCCAGCGGCTCCAGGCAGGCCAGGCTGTGCTCCAGGTACCGCAGGGCGTTGGGGCCGAAGCCGTAGACCGGGCTCAGCAGCCGCGGCAGCCAGGGGTGGCGGTGCATCAGGGCCCGGGTCTGGCGGGCCAGGGCGAGCAGGTCGTCCCGCCAGCGCCCGCTCGGCGGGGCGAGGTCGTACTCCCCGCTGACCGCGTCGACCATCAGCTCGTACAGGTCCTCCTTGCGGGGGACGTAGTTGTACAGGGACATGGTCCCGGCGCCGATCCCGGCCGCCACCCGCCGCATGGAAACGGCCTCGATCCCCTCCGCGTCGGCGATCCGCACGGCCTCGGCCGCGATCGAGTCGCGGCTGTGCGCGGGCCGGGGCCCGCGGCCGGCCCGCTGCGGGCGGGCCCAGATCACTTCGGGTTCGGCGGGGCGCCCACCGGCTGTCATCGGTCACATCACCTCGTCGTCGTCTCCGCCACCATCTTAGTTACGTACGCCGTACGTAGTGCGGTAGGGTGCGGCACATGACAACTACGTACACCGTACTTAGTGAAGGTCTGGAGAAGCAGTACGGCGAGGTGCACGCCCTGCGCGGGCTGGACCTGGCCGTGCCGGAGGGCACCGTCTGCGGGCTGCTGGGCCCCAACGGCGCGGGCAAGACCACCGCCGTGCGGATCCTCACCACGCTCACCGCGCCCACCGCCGGACGCGCCCTGGTCGCCGGGCACGAGGTCACCGCCGACCCGGCCGCGGTACGCCGTTCCATCGGCGCCACCGGCCAGTACGCCTCCGTCGACGGGGACCTGACCGGCCGGGAGAACCTCCGGCTGTTCGCCCGCCTCGCCGGACTGCGGGGGCGGGCCGGACGGGCCCGCGCGGACGAACTGCTGGAGCAGTTCGGCCTGGTGGAGGCCGCCGACCGGGTGGCCTCCACCTGGTCGGGCGGCATGCGGCGGCGCCTGGACCTGGCCGCCGGCCTGGTCACCCGGCCCCGGGTGCTCTTCCTCGACGAGCCCACCACCGGGCTGGACCCGGCGGCCCGCGAACGGATCTGGACGGCGGTGCGCGGCCTCGCCGACGGGGGCACCACCGTGCTGCTGACCACCCAGTACCTGGAGGAGGCCGACCGGCTCGCCGACGACATCGTCGTCGTCGACCGGGGCCGGGCCGTCGCCACCGGCACCCCGGCCGTCCTCGAGGCCCGGATCGGCGCGCGGGCCGAGGTCACCCTGGCCGGGCCGGACTCCCTCGCGGGCGCGGCCGCGGTCCTCGACCGGCTCACGGGCGGACGGCCCGCCCTGGACGGGGCGCGGCTCACCGTCGGCGTGACCGTGCTCGACGACGGCCTCACCCTGCCCCGGATCATCCGCGCGCTCGACACCGCCGGGATCCCGGTGACCGACGCCAGCCTGCGCCCGCCCACCCTCGACGAGGTGTTCCTGCGCCTCACCCGGACCCCCTCCACCGCCCCGGACCACAAGGAGCACGCGGCATGACCACCCTGCTGCCGGACGGCGCCGCCGTCCTCACCCGCCAGCTCCGGAAGGCCCGGCACGCCCCGGCCCTGCTGGTGCTGACCCAGACCATGCCGATCATGATGCTGCTCTTCTTCGGCTACGTGTTCGGCAGCGCGCTGGCCATGCCGGGCACCGAGTACCGCGAGTTCCTGGTGCCCGGCCTGCTCGCGGCGACCGCCGCGAACGGCCTGATGACCGGCATGTTCACCGCCGCGCAGGACGCGCACCGGGGGGTGATGGACCGGTTCCGGACGCTGCCGATGAGCCGGGCCGCGGTCCCGCTGGGGCAGACCGCCGCCGATCTGCTGACCACGGCGGTGTCGATGGTGCCGCTGATGCTGGTGGGGCTGGCGATGGGCTGGCGGATCGAGAACGGCGTGCCCGGGGCCCTGGGGGCGCTCGGCGTGCTGCTGCTGTTCCGCTTCGCCGCCGCGTGGGTGGGCACGTACCTCGGGCTGGTGAGCCGCAGCGAGGAGGCCGCGGGCCAGCTCGGCAGCGCCACCTTCGTGCTGCCGATGCTGTCCAGCGCGTACCTGCCGACGGCCGGACTGCCCGGCTGGCTGCGGACGGTCGCGGAGTGGAACCCGATCAGCGCCGTCGCCACCGCCGTACGGGAGCTGTGCGGGAACGCGGGCGGCGCGGCCGCGGAACCCGCCGCGGCCTGGCCTGCGGCGCACCCGGTGGCGGCCGCGGTGCTGTGGTCGCTGCTGCTCCTGCTGCTGTCCGTACCGGCGGCCACGCGCCGGTTCGCGCGCGGCAGGTAGCGGACGGCCGCGGAGGCGCCGGCGCCGGTCGCCCGCGCCGTGCCCGCGGAATCCGGACGTTCCCGTGGACTCGGGATCCGGACACGGGTGACAGACCGGCTTCCACCCGGTAGGCAGACCCCATGGCTACCGAACCCCTCCCCCTCTCCGGCCTCACCGTCGTCGCCGTCGAACAGGCCGTCTCCGCACCC
This sequence comes from Streptomyces sp. NPDC090077, assembly GCF_044747545.1. Classification (NCBI taxonomy): domain Bacteria; kingdom Bacillati; phylum Actinomycetota; class Actinomycetes; order Kitasatosporales; family Streptomycetaceae; genus Streptomyces; species Streptomyces sp. NPDC090077. The sequence continues at coordinate 5,846 of NZ_JBIVEG010000026.1, read as the reverse complement.
TTCGCCACCCGTCAGCTCGCCGACCTCGGGGCCAGGGTGATCAAGGTCGAGCGGCCCGACGGCGGTGACTTCGCGCGCGCCTACGACACCGCGGCGCAGGGCCTCGCCTCGCACTTCGTGTGGGCCAACCGCGGCAAGGAGTCCCTCACCCTGGACCTGAAGGACCCGCGCGGGCTGGAGGTGCTGCACGGCCTGCTCGACGGGGCCGACGTCTTCGTGCAGAACCTCGCGCACGGGGCCGCCGCCCGGCTGGGGATCGACGCGGCGACGCTGTGCGCCCGCTACCCACGGCTGGTCGCCGTGGACGTCTCCGGCTACGGCCCGCAGGGCCCGTACGCCCACAAGCGCGCCTACGACATGCTGGTGCAGTGCGAGGCGGGGCTGGTCTCGGTGACCGGCACCCCGGAGCGGCCGGTGAAGGCGGGGATCCCGGCGGCGGACATCGCAGCCGCCATGTACGCCTTCTCGGGGGTGCTCGCCGCCCTGCTGCGGCGCGGCACCACCGGGCGCGGCGGCCCGGTGGAGGTGTCGATGCTGGACGCGCTCGCGGAGTGGATGGGGCATCCGCTGCACCACACGATGCACGGCGGGGAGCAGCCCGTGCGGACCGGCCTCGCGCACGCGGTGATCGCCCCGTACGACGCCTACGCGACGGCCGACGGGGACCGGGTGCTGCTGTCGGTGCAGAACGACCGCGAGTGGCGACGGCTCGCGGTCCGGGTGCTGGACCGGCCGGACCTGGCGGAGGATCCGGCGTACGCGACGAACGCGGCCCGGACGAAGGGGCGGGAGGAGACGGACGCGGTGGTGGCCGAAGCCCTCGGCCGGCTCGGGGCGGACGAGGCCGTGGCGCGGCTGGAGGAGGCCGGGATCGCCTGCGCACGGCTGAACTCGGTGGCGCAGCTGGCCGGGCACCCGCAGCTGGCGGCGCGCGACCGCTGGCGGGAGGTGGATTCGCCGACGGGTCCGCTGCGGGCGCTGCTGCCGCCGATCGGACTGCCGGGCGGCGCGGAACCGCGGATGGGTGCGGTGCCCGCGCTCGGCGAACACACCGACGCGCTGCTGCACGCCCTGGGGATGACGGACGCGCAGATCACGGCGTTGCGCCGGGACGGTGTGATCGCCTGAGGCCGGGGTGGCGCCGTGGGGTTCCGAAGGCGCCGTACGGGGGGACGGGGGCCGGGACGCAGCCGGACGGGGGGCCGGCTGCGCGGACGGTCAGGTGCGGCGGCTGCCGAAGAGCGTGCGCCGCAGCCTGCGCAGCGGTGCGAAGAGCGCGACGCGCGCGCTCCGGCTCCGCTGGACGTGGGTGTGGTCGCGCGAGGTGAGCTCGCGCATCAGCAGGGTCGCCTCGGCGACCTCGTGGCGCGGGACGGCGGGACCGCCCAGCACGGCGAGGTGGCGGTCGAGGCGCGAGCTGACCGCGCTGCTTCCGCAGGTGATGGCAGGCACGCGGGGCGGCCTGCTGCGCATCGTTATCTGTTCCATGTCTCTCCCCACCCGTACGAGGGCACCCGGCCCGGGCAGGTTAACCCTATCGCCCACTCCATGCCCCAGGGTATCCCGGTGGTGTGAATTACCCCTGTAATTACGGGTAGTTGACGATTACTCAGCGGAGTCATCCGTCACTCTCCGTACGATTCGCCCGACTTGGGAGGCCCCGCACAGCGGTCGGTGACAGTGTCGTCACGACGGGGGCCACCCGGCAGGTCCTGCGCTAACTTGGAGTGATCACCCGGTGACGCAGGGGGGTTCGCATGAATGTGGACGAGGGCGGGGACGCCGGGCGTGTCGTCGCCGGCCGGTACCGGCTGCTCGGCCGGCTGGGGCAGGGCGGCATGGGCGTGGTGTGGCGGGCCCGGGACGAGGTGCTGGGCCGCGAGGTCGCCGTCAAGGAGGTGCGGGCCCCCGCCGGGCTGGACGCGGCCGAGGTCGGACGGATGTACCGGAGGCTGGAGCGGGAGGCCTGGGCCGCCGCCCGGATCTCGCACCGCGGGGTGGTCACGGTCTACGACGTGGTCACCGAGGAGGGCCGTCCGTGGATCGTGATGGAGCTGGTGCGCGGGCTCTCCCTGGCGGAGGTGCTGGAGGGCGAGGGCCCGATGACCCCGCAGCGCACCGCGCACCTCGGCGAGCAGGTGCTGGCCGCGCTGCGCTCCGCGCACGACGCCGGGGTGCTGCACCGGGACGTGAAGCCGGCCAACGTACTGGTCGCCAATGACGGGCGGGTGGTGCTGAGCGACTTCGGGATCGCCCGCCTGGAGGGCTCCGCCGCGCTCACCATGCCGGGCGAGGTGGTCGGCTCGCCCGAATTCCTCGCGCCGGAGAGGGCGTTGGGCAACGAGCCCGGCCCGGAGTCGGACCTGTGGTCGCTCGGGGTGATGCTCTACGCGGCCGTGGAGGGGGTCTCGCCCTTCCGGAAGGACACCCCGCTGACCACCCTGCAGGCCGTCGTGGACGCGGAGTTGCCCCCGCCGCGCCGGGCCGGACCGCTGGAGCCGGTGCTGGAGGGGCTGCTGCGCAAGGACCCGGCCGAGCGGCTGTCCGCCGCGGAGGCCGCCCGGATGCTGCGGATCATCGGCGCGGGCGGGGCGGTACGGGACCCCGGCGGGCCGGTCTCCGGGCCGGGCACCCCGACGGCCGGCGCGCGGGCGGGATCCGGGCCGGGGTACGGGCCGGGGTACGGGCAGACCCCGCCGATGCCGATGCCGGCACCCGCGCCCGGGCCCCGACCGGTGCCGCCGGACACGGGGCGCGGTGCACCGGGGCAGGGGCGGGCGGGGGCGGTGCTGGTCCTCGGGATCGCGGTGCTGCTGCTGGCGCTGGTCCTGCTGGGGTGGCTGCTGCTGCGGGACACCTGGCGGGACGAGGGCTCGGGGGGCACCCCGTCGCCCCCGGCGTCCGCCTCCGGGTCCCCCTCGGCCTCTGCCCCGGCGTCGGCTTCCGCTTCGGCGTCGGCGTCGGCGTCGGCCTCCTCCGGCACCGCCCCCGCGCAGAGCGTCACCCTGTACGTGCACGCCGCGCGCCCCGCGTACAGCGGGAGCTGCCCGCCGGCCGCGGGGGCCGCGCCCGCCTTCACCGGAACCGTCGAGGTGGCCCGGATCCCGGCGCTGGTGGAGTACCGCTGGGTCAGGCGCGGCGCGGGCGGGGCTCCGGCCGGGGACTGGCGGAGCATCGTGTACGAGGAGGGCGGGACGCGCACCCGCCGGCTGGACCACACCGAGCCGGGGGACCCGGCGGGCGCGAGCGTCCGCGACGCGGTCCGGCTGGAGGTCCGGGCGCCGGCACAGACGGCGTCGGCGTGGCTGGAGTACTCCCTGACGTGCGAGAAGGAGACCCCGACGGGCGGGGCCTCCTCCCCCGGTTCTCCCGGGCCCTCCGGTTCGCCGGCCTGGACACCGACGCCGACGCCCGCGCCCACACCGAGCGCGGGCCCCGGCCCGTAGGGACGTCCCGCGGCTCAGGCCTTGCCGGAGAAGACGGGCAGGTAGCCGCCGGACTGTCCGGCGGCGGTCGGGTGGTAGGACTCGCCGATGTTGGTCCAGTTGACGCTGTGCAGCCAGGCGCTGCCGGAGCAGATCTCGTGGCCGGTGAAGGCGCCGGCGACCGAGGCGAAGGTGTAGCCGTGGTCGGCGGCGCGCTTGGCGATCGCGGCGTTGAGGTAGTCGGCCGCGCCGTTGATGGCGGAGCGTTCGCCCTCGGTCAGGCCCGCGACGCAGGTGCCGTTCAGCTTGTAGAAGCGGGGGTAGCCGAGGACGACGACCTTGGCGGCGGGGGCGCGGCCCCGGATCGCGTCGTAGACCCGGTCGAGTTGGCCGGGGAGGGTGGTGTCGACGTAGCGCTTGGCCTCGTTGACCCGGTTGACGCAGGTGGATTCGGACTGCAGGACGCAGGTCGTCATCACGTCCGAGAATCCGGCGTCGTTGCCCCCGACGGTGATGCTCACCAGGTCGGTGCCGGAGTTGAGGGGGCCGAGCTGGCCCGAGAGCACGTCACCGGTACGGGCGCCCGAGCACGCGGTGAAGGAGAAGGTCTGCGGGGAGTGGGCGGCGGCCCACAGGGCCGGGTAGGCGCGGTTGGTGCGCTTGCAGTTGCCGCTGGAGCTGTCGTAGTTGCCGGCGCCGACGCCGGAGGAGTACGAGTCGCCGAGGGCCACGTAGCCGAAGTCGGCCTGCGCGGCCGAGGCCTGGCCGGCGCCGAACAGGGCGGCGCCCGCGGCGAGTAACAGGGAGGACGTCAAGGCGGCGAAACGCGACATTCTTCTGCTCATGGGTGTGCGGCTCCTTGTGGGGGGTTACTCCTGAGTCCGTGGTACAAGCAGCCGGGGCTGTCCGGAAGTGTCCATGCCAAGAATGTTCGGCGCAGGATCGGGGTGCGGACCTGGCCGGAATCTTCACCCGCGCTGGGTTTGAAGAGGGAATCCGGCCACCCGATCCGGCGAAACACGGGTGCGTGGGGGCAGTTCGTGCCGGATCATGGGCGCCATGCCAGCAGACCCGCATGACGCGCTGCCGATCCGGCTCCATGTCGACGACAGCGATTCACCGTCGGATGTCGTCGACGCACTGTTCCTCGGCCGGTTCGCGACCGGCGAGCAGCCGTACGCACAGAGCGTCACTATCGAACGGGTGAAGGCGGAAGCCACCCTGCTGCCCCCGCGCGCCACCGTGCTCCGCGCGGCGCGCGACACCGACCGCAGCGCCACGCTCGCCGAGGGCGAGGGCTGGACGGTCCTGGTCTCCCGCTGGAGCCGGGGGGCGGACGTGACCGTGACGGCGGTCAGCGACGAACTCGCGGAGAAGGTGCTCGGCGAGGCCACGGAGGGGGCGCAGGACGAGCCCGAACCCCAGCCGGAGAACGTCACCATGGGCTTCTGGTACGTCTCCCCGCGCCGCGGCCCGTACCGCACGACCCGGCAGATCTCCGCGGGCACGTGGGAGGACGTCCGGCCGAACTACACGGCGCCGGTGGCCCTGGCGATGGACCGGCTGATGAAGGTCACCCCCGACGACATCGCCGGCCGGCTGCTCCTGCTGCACGGGCCGCCGGGCACCGGCAAGACCTCGGCGCTGCGCACGCTGGCGCGGTCGTGGCGGGACTGGTGCCAGGTGGACTGCGTGCTGGACCCGGAGCGGCTGTTCAACGACGTCGGCTACCTCATGGACATCGCCATCGGGGAGGACGAGGGCACCGCGAAGGGCCGGTGGCGGCTGCTGCTGCTGGAGGACTGCGACGAGCTGATCCGCGGCGAGGCCCGGCACACGGCGGGGCAGGCGCTGTCCCGGCTGCTGAACCTGACGGACGGTCTGCTGGGGCAGGGCCGCAACGTCCTGGTCGGCGTCACGACGAACGAGGACCTGGAGCGCCTCCACCCGGCCGTGGTCCGCCCGGGGCGCTGCCTGGCCCGCATCGAGGTCGGCCGGCTGACGCACCGGGAGGCGGTGGACTGGCTCGGCACGGACGAGGGCGTCTCCCGCGAGGGCGCCACCCTGGCCGAACTCTTCGCCCTCCGGCGCGGGACGGGGCCGGCGGCGGTGCTGCCGACGCAGCCGTCGCCGGAGGCGGGCCTGTACCTGTAGCTCCTCGCGGGACCGATCCACCGCTGCGCGGAGCCGTCCCCTACCCGCCCTTCCCCCGTTCCCCGGGGCGTTGCCCCGGACCCCTTTCCTGGGGGCTCCGCCCCCAGACCCCCGCGCCTCAAACGCCGGCGAGGCTGAAATTGCCGGCCGGGGGGGGGGTGGGCGCCGCGCACCTCCAGCCCCCCCCGCGGTTGTGGCGCGGGCGCGGGAGCGCCGGATGGGTCCGGGGGGAGCCCGGGGGACGGTGGTATGGCGGGGTGGGGCCCC
>NZ_JBIVEG010000025.1:0-112198 GCF_044747545.1 Streptomyces sp. NPDC090077 | reverse complement strand
TTGACAGGCCGACCCGCCCCGGAAAGCCGAAAGACTGCCGGGAAGCCCCCAAAAGAACGGTCACGGGGCAGAAGACGGAGGGACGGGCCCGTCAGTGACGAGACGACGGGCCGGGCGCCGGTACCCGCACGAGCGGCCGATCCGATCCCCCTGCGGAGCACCCACACGCGTCAGATCGCTACGCGCTCCTCCCGTCTCAGCGTCCGACGACCGCCCGGGGCTGATACCTGCACCAAAAGTCGATCAGAGCAGTCCAGGATGCGCAGGGGCGCGTCAGATCGCTACGCGCTTCTCGGATCTCGGCGGCCGCTGGTCGCCCTGGGCTGATACCCGCACCACAGGACGACTCAGCGGATGACGGGGCCGTTTCCGGCCCGCCAGTCGTCGAGGCGTTTGCGGATGCTGGGGACCATGGGGAGTCCGTCGGTCTCGTGGGGTGCGAACCAGGCGACCTCGAAGGACTCGTCGGATGTGCGCAGGTCGCCGCCGGTGGGGCGGGCCAAGAGACAGATGGAGAACTCCTGGCGGACTTCACCGTCGTCGTAGGCGAAGACGTGGCCGGGGTTGGTGTAGGTGCCGACGATGCCGGTGATCTCGACGGTGATCCCGGTCTCTTCGTGGGTCTCCCGGACCGCGCAGTCGCCGATGGACTCTCCGAGATCCATCTTGCCGCCGGGAAGGGCCCACATTCCGTTGTCGGTGCGGCGCTGGAGCAGCACCCGGCCGTCGCCGTCCACCACGACGGCGGAAGCCGCCGGGACGAGACTGGTCGCCGGCGGGGCGCTGGGGTCGTCTTCGTAGTCACGCCTGGGCATTGCTCTCCCTGCTGAGGCAGGCTCCCCGGCTGGGGCGGGGAGCCTGCGGACCGGTCAGCCCTTGAGCGCGCCGACGAGACGGGCGCGCTCGCGGAGTTCTCGTACGGCCCGGACGGTGCCGTGCGGGCGGAGCCTGAGGTTCATCACCTCGAAGTGTTCGTCGCCCCGGGCCGAGGACAGGGCCTCGTACTCGTCCAGGAAGCGACCCCACGATTCGCACGCGGCCTCGACGTGGCCGATGGACAGCTGCCGCTGGGCGAGGACCCCGTACGCGTGCAGGCGGCCCTGCCGCTCGTTGGCGGGCTGGAGCCTGATGGATTCGCGCAGGGTCCGTACCGAGCCTGGTACGTCCTTGGTCTCGTTCAGGACGTGTGCCACGTGGAACAGGTAGGCGGTCCGGTCGTAGCCGCCGATGGCCTCCCGCCGGTCGTCGGCGCGGGCGAGAGCCTCCTCGGCTTCCCGCAGGCGGACGAAGGCCTGCCGCCTGTCCCCGACCATGGCCGCGCCGTGTGCCTGCTGCCCGCGCAGGAACGCCACCAGGCGCGGACCGGCGGCGGGAGCCGCCTCCGCAGCCGAGTCGGCGAGTTCGAGGGCGCGCCGGCCGTAGCCCAGATTGGACGCCTGGAGGGACATGCCGCGCAGGGTGCGGCAGTAGGTGACGTGTTCCTCCGCCTCCCCGGCCAGTTTGAGTGCGGACACGTAGTAGTCCTGGCCCAGCCGGTGCTGCCGTTCGTACATCGCCATCCACCCGGTCAGGTAGACCAGGTCGGACGCGGCCGCCAGCAGGCTCCGCCGCACCGGCACCGCCGCCTCGGCCTTCAGCCACGGGCCGACGGTGTTCACGAGGAACGCCGCCGCCATCGGCCGGGCGTGGCCCGCGCCGAGTTCGTCGAGGATGCCCGCGATCCGGTCGGTCATCGCCTCCACGGCGGTCACCTGCGCCTGACCCACCCTCGTCGTCGCCTTTCCGGGCCCTATCGGGTCCGGGCTGTCGGCCCGTGCGAGGGTCGGGAACAGGGGGATGCTGAGCGCTGCGGAGAAGACACCGGCCGCGATCACGCGGCGTCGGGACGGATCCATGTCGGCCCTTCCGAGGTCTACGAGTTCCCGCACAGTGTCCGCCTCCGCCACCCCGCCCGGGGGCGTGAGTCCCGCCTCGGCGTAGGTGACGGGCCGTGCCAGCTTCCGTTCGAACGCCTCGACGATCAGCGCCCTGACCTGCGGCCTCGGCTGGTGTCCCGCCACCCACTGGGACACGGCGGGCTGCCCGTACTTGAGCTGGAGCCCGGCCTCCGCGCCGATGCGGTTCACGATCGAGGCGAACTGGCTTCTTGACCATCCGGCCTGTTCAAGGAGCGTCGACAGACCGGTGTTGGGTGTGCGTGAGCGTCGCGCCATGAGCAACTCCCCACAGGTGCATGGCTTGCATGCTTCTCCGACGCTCCAACGGTACTCGCGCAAGGGGGCGGCGCGGTTACCTCATCACACCGAGCGGGAGTTGACGCCCCCGCGCCGACGCAAGGAGCGACCCATGACCAGCCCGGACCGTCCACGCCCCCTGGCCCGGCCCGGAGTCCTGCAATGACCGACCGGTACGAGTACGTCCCCCACCGCCTCCTCCGCCGCCGCGTCCGCGACGCCGCCTCCGGCGCCGAGGGCGTCCTCATGGCGGTCATCAACGAGAACGTCTCGGACACCGGCATCGAATGCTGGATGGAGCTCGCCTACATCCGAGGCGCCTCCGGCCGCGAGTTCACCACTGCCGCCACCAACGTCGAACCGGCCCCGGACCAGCCCAAGACGGCCGTCGGTCGCCGAGACCAGAGGAGCGCGTAGCGATCTGTCGCGCCTGTCGGGTCCGTGGGCTGCTCTGATCGACTTTTGGTGCGGGTACCAGCCCCAGGCGGTCGCCGGACGCCAAGCCGGGAGGAGCGCGTAGCGATCTGTCGCGTCTGTCGGCTCCCTGGCCTGCTCTGGTCGACTTTTCGTGCAGGTAGTCGAGCCCCTGGCCCTGGGCCGGGGCTGGACGGCCTGGATGCCCGGCGGGCCGGGGCCCGGCGCCTCGCTCGTCGCTGACGGGCCCGTCCCTCCAGCCTCTGCCCGGTGACCGTTTCTTTGGGGGTTTCCCGGCAGTCTTTCGGCTTTCCGGTTCGTGCCGGTCGGTCAAGGGTGGCCGAAGGCCATCGCGTAGCGACGCGACCGCAGGGAGCGCCCTTGAGGGACCGGTGCGAACCGGAAGGACGATGGACTGACGGGAAGCCCCCAACCCTCCCTGAGACCGCCCAAGGGGCTACCGCCCACCCGGACACCGCCCCGCCCCGCCCCGCCCCCACCGCCCCCTCAGGCGGCGGCAGGGGCAAGGCCGTGCGTCAGGCTCCCGCGCCCGCCGCCGCGTCGGCGGACTGGGCCTTCAGGGCGCGCTCGACGCCCGAGCGGGACTCCGAGACCAGGCGGCGCAGGGCGGCGTTCGGCTCGGCCGAGGCCAGCCAGGCGTCCGTGGCGTCCAGGGTCGCCTGCGACACCTGGAGCGACGGGTACAGGCCCACCGCGATCTGCTGCGCGATCTCGTGGCTGCGGCTCTCCCAGATGCCCTTGACCACCGCGAAGTACTTCTCCGCGTACGACGCGAGCAGCTCCCGCTGGTCGGTCTGGACGAAGCCGCCGATCACGGCCTCCTGGACCGCGTTCGGCAGGTCGGCCGACTCCACCACGGAGGCCCAGGCCTCCGCCTTGGCCGCGGCCGTCGGCCGGGCGGCGCGCGCCGTCGCCGCGTGGCGCTCGCCCGCGGCGGTCGCGTCCCGCTCCAGCTCCGCCGCGATGGCCGCCTCGTCGGCGAGGCCCGTGGCGGCCAGGCGCTCCAGGAACGCCCACCGCAGCTCCGTGTCCACGGCCAGGCCCTCGACCTCGGCGGAGCCGTCGAGCAGCGCCGCCAGGTAGCCGAGCTGCTCCTCGGTGCGGGCCGTCGCCGCGAAGGCGCGGGCCCACGCCAGCTGGTGGTCGCTGCCCGGCTGGGCCGCGCGCAGGTGCTCCAGCGTGGCCTCGGTCCAGACAGCCAGGCCCTGGTCCCGCCACGCCGGGTCGGCGTACAGGTCCACGGCCAGCTTCACCTGGCGGTGCAGGGACTGCACCACGCCGATGTCGGACTCCTTGCCGATGCCCGACAGGACCAGCGACAGGTAGTCGCGCGTGGCGAGCTCGCCGTCACGCGTCATGTCCCAGGCCGACGCCCAGCACAGCGCCCGCGGCAGCGACTCGGTGAAGTCGCCCAGGTGCGCGGTGACGTTCGCCAGCGACACCTCGTCCAGCCGCACCTTCGCGTACGACAGGTCGTCGTCGTTGAGCAGCACGACCGCCGGACGCGTCCGCCCCGCCAGCTCCGGCACGGCCGTCAGCTCGCCGTCGATGTCCAGCTCGATCCGGTCGGTGCGGACCAGCTTGCCGCCCTCCAGGTCGTACAGGCCGATCGCGATGCGGTGCGGGCGCAGCACCGGCTCGCCCTTGGCGCCGGCCGGCAGGGCCGGGGCTTCCTGCCGCACGCCGAAGGACGTGACGACACCGGCCGCGTCCGTCTCGATCTCGGGCCGCAGCACGTTGATGCCGGCGGTCTCCAGCCATGCCTTCGACCAGGCGGTCAGGTCGCGGCCGGAGGTCTCCTCCAGCGCGCCCAGCAGGTCCGACAGGCGCGTGTTGCCGAAGGCGTGCGCCTTGAAGTAGGCCTGCACGCCCTTGAAGAAGGCGTCCATGCCCACGTACGCGACGAGCTGCTTGAGCACCGAGGCGCCCTTGGCGTACGTGATGCCGTCGAAGTTGACGAGGACGTCGTCCAGGTCGCGGATGTCGGCCATGATCGGGTGCGTGGACGGCAGCTGGTCCTGCCGGTACGCCCAGGTCTTCATGGAGTTCGCGAAGGTGGTCCACGCGTGCGGCCACTTCGAGCCCTCGGCGTAGGCCTGGCAGGCGATCGAGGTGTAGGTGGCGAACGACTCGTTCAGCCACAGGTCGTTCCACCACTCCATGGTGACGAGGTCGCCGAACCACATGTGGGCGAGCTCGTGCAGGATGGTCTCGGCGCGCACCTCGTACGCCGCGTCCGTCACCTTCGACCGGAAGACGTACTGGTCGCGGATGGTGACCGCGCCGGCGTTCTCCATCGCGCCCGCGTTGAACTCCGGCACGAAGAGCTGGTCGTACTTCGCGAAGGGGTAGTCGTACGCGAACTTCTCCTGGAACCAGTCGAAGCCCTGCCGGGTCACGTCGAAGATCGCGTCGGCGTCGAGGAACTCGGCGAGCGAGGGACGGCAGTAGATGCCGAGCGGCACGGACTGCCCGTCCGGGCCCTCGTACGAGGAGTGCACCGCGTGGTACGGGCCGACGATCAGGGCCGTGATGTAGGACGAGATCCGCGGGGTCGGCTCGAAGGCCCACACCCGGTCCTTCGGCTCCGGCGTCGGGGAGTTCGAGATGACCGTCCAGCCCTCGGGGGCCGTCACGGTGAACTGGAACGTCGCCTTCAGGTCGGGCTGCTCGAAGCTGGCGAAGACCCGCCGGGCGTCCGGCACCTCGAACTGGGTGTAGAGGTAGGCCTGCTGGTCGACCGGGTCGACGAAGCGGTGCAGGCCCTCGCCGGTGTTGGTGTAGGCGCAGTCCGCGACGACACGGAGCTCGTTGGCCCCGGCGGCGAGGTGGTCCAGCGCGATCCGCGAGTCGCGGAAGACGGCGGCCACGTCCAGCGACTTGCCGTTCAGGACGACCTCGTGCACGGCCGGTGCGACCAGGTCGATGAAGGTCCCGGCGCCTGCCTCGGCCGACTGGAAGCGCACGGTGGTCACGGACGGGTAGGTGCCGCCCTCCTGCGCGCCGCTGAGATCGAGTTCGATCTCGTACGAGTCGACGGTGAGCAGCTTCGCCCGCTGCTGAGCCTCTTCACGGGTGAGATTCGTGCCAGGCACGCGTTCATCTCCTTTGATGGTGACGTTGCCCCGCCATCCTTCCACGCGGGCCGGGCCGCCGGGCGGGAGTAATCCAGAGGCGAACACGAGGTCCGATTCCCGCCAGACCTTCCCGATCCGCCCGCGCACCCTGGACCCATGACCACCCTCACCACGCACACGCCCCTCCCCATCCCGCCCGCCGCCCTCGCCGCCCTGCGCCTGCGCGACGACGCCGGCCGCCCCTGCCTCCCGTACGAGGACCAGGAGGGCGGCGCCCCGCTGCGCTGCTGCCTGCGCCGCAGCCGGCCGGGGGAGCTGATCGCCCTCGTCTCGTACGCCCCGCTGCGCCGCTGGGCCGCCGAGACGGGCGTCGACCCGGGCGCGTACGACGAGCAGGGCCCGGTCTTCGTGCACGGCGCCGACTGCGGCGGGCCGGCCGCCGGGTCCGGGCAGCCCTTCGCGCAGGCCGGGGCCGTGCGCGCGGTCCGCCGCTACGACGCGGCCGGCCGGATCCTCGGCGGCCGCGTGCTCACCCTCCCCGAGGCCGCCGGCGAGGCGGTGGAGCAGGCGCTGGAGGAGGCCTTCGCCGACCCGGACACGGCCCTCGTCCACGTCCGCGCCGTCGAGTTCGGCTGCTTCCTCTTCGAGGTCCGCAGGCCCTGACGCGCCGGAGGGGCGGTGCCGCGACGGCACCGCCCCTCCGCTCACCGCACGGACGTCAGCCGCGCAGCTCCTCGGCCACGAGCTCCGCGATCTGGACGGCGTTCAGCGCGGCGCCCTTGCGGAGGTTGTCGTTGGAGAGGAACAGGGCGAGGCCGTTGTCGACGGTCTCGTCCACGCGGATGCGGCCCACGTACGAGGCGTCCTTGCCGGCGGCCTGGAGCGGGGTGGGGATCTCGGACAGCTCGACGCCCGGGGCGTCCTTCAGCAGCTCGTAGGCGCGCTCGACGCTGATCGGACGCTCGAAGCGGACGTTGACCTGGAGCGAGTGGCCGGAGAAGACGGGGACGCGCACGCAGGTGCCGGAGACCTTGAGCTCCGGGATCTCCAGGATCTTGCGGGACTCGTTGCGGAGCTTCTGCTCCTCGTCGGTCTCGAAGGAGCCGTCGTCGACGATGGAGCCGGCCAGCGGGAGCACGTTGAAGGCGATGGAGCGCTGGTAGACGCCCGGCTCGGGGAACTCGACGGCCTCGCCGTCGTGGACCAGCTTGGTCGCGTCGGCGGCCACGGCCTTGACCTGGCCGTCGAGCTCGGCGACGCCGGCCAGGCCGGAGCCGGAGACGGCCTGGTAGGTGGTGGCGATCAGGGCGGTGAGCCCCGCCTCCTCGTGCAGCGGGCGCAGCACGGGCATGGCGGCCATGGTGGTGCAGTTCGGGTTCGCGATGATGCCCTTGGGGCGGTTCTTGATCGCGTGCGGGTTGACCTCGGAGACCACGAGGGGCACCTCGGGGTCCTTGCGCCACGCGGAGGAGTTGTCGATCACGACGGCGCCCTGGGAGGCGACCTTCTCGGCGAGGGCCTTGGAGGTGGCGCCGCCCGCGGAGAAGAGCACGATGTCCAGGCCGGAGTAGTCGGCCGTGGAGGCGTCCTCGATGGTGATCTCGCGGCCTTCCCACTCCACGGTGGTGCCCGCGGAACGGGCCGAGGCGAAGAGCCGCAGCTCGTCGACCGGGAACTTCCGCTCGGCGAGGATGCCGCGCATGACTCCGCCGACCTGTCCGGTGGCTCCGACGATTCCGACCCTCACGGTGACTCCTTCAAATACGTGGACGCGGGCGCGCGTGAAGCCATCATGCGTTCGACCCCACGAGGCTTGTCCAATCCATTGTCCGAGGTGCGGACAGGTGTCGGGGCCGTGAACTCCCGTGACGAGTGTGTGACGGGCGTGTCAACGGGGCCTTCGGCGTCCGTTTTGCCTGGTCAAAGCCGGTTAGTTTCCGTTCAGTCGTGATCGTTATCCGGACACGGCGCACCACAGACCGAAACGCCCGCACCCTGGGGGGAAGACCACCATGCGGAACATCCGCCACCACCGCCGGTCCGTACCGGCCCTCGCCGCCCTCGCGGCGGCCGCCGTCGCCACGCCCGTGCTGCTGGCCGCCACCCCGGCCAGCGCCCACCCGCGCGAGGGCCGGCTGGCCCAGGAGCTGGTGGAGGAGGTGACCGCGCGCGGGGCCTACCGCCACCTGGCGAAGTTCCAGCAGATCGCCGACGCCAACGGCGGCAACCGCGCCGCCGGCACCCCGGGCCACGCCGCCTCGGCCGCCTACGTCCACGACACCCTGAAGAAGGCCGGGTACGAGGTCTCGTACCAGGACTTCGACATCTACGAGGCGCACACGAAGACGGAGAAGACCACCGTCCTCGGCGACCAGCCGCGCGAGCTGGCCACCGCGGCCTTCACCTTCACCAAGTCCACCCCGGCCGGCGGCCTGGCCGCCCCGCTCGCCCTCGCCCGGGTCGACGAGACCCCCGGCTGCACCGCGGACGACTACCCGGCCGGCGCCTTCGCCGGGAAGATCGCCCTGGTCAAGCGGGGTGCCTGCACCTTCGTGGAGAAGCAGCGGGCGGCCGCGGCGGCGGGCGCCGTCGGCGTGATCGTCTACAACCACAGCGGGACCACCCCGGTCCGCGGCGGGTTCTCCTCCCCGGCGGAGGGGGTCATCCCGAGCGCGGGCATCACCCTGGCCGACGGCGAGGCGCTGGCCGCGGCCGCCGCGAAGGGCGAGGTGAAGGTGCGCCTGGACCTGGACCAGGAGCACGTGAAGAAGACGACCCGCAACGTGATCGCGGAGACGAAGGGCGGCCGCGCGGACCGCGTGGTGACGGTCGGCTCCCACCTGGACTCGGTCCCCGAGGGCCCCGGCATCAACGACAACGGCTCCGGCTCGGCCGGCCTCCTGGAGGTCGCGCTCAAGCTCGCCGACGAGGGCGCCAACAAGAAGAACAAGGGGTTCGCCAACAAGGTGCGCTTCGCCTGGTGGTCGGCGGAGGAGCTGGGCCTGCTGGGCTCCGAGCACTACGTCGCGCAGCTGTCCGACAAGCAGAAGAAGGACATCGCGCTCTACCTGAACTTCGACATGATCGCCTCGCCGAACCCGGCGCAGTTCGTCTACGACGGCGACGACTCGGACAAGACCGGCGCGGGTGCCGGACCGGCCGGCTCGGCGCAGATCGAGGCGCTGATCAACGGCTTCCTCGACAAGAAGGGCAAGCCGCACGAGGGCAGTGACTTCGACGGCCGCTCCGACTACGGCCCGTTCATCGAGAACGGCATCCCGGCGGGCGGCACCTTCACCGGCGCCGAGGGCATCAAGACCGCCGAGCAGGCCAAGCGGTACGGCGGCACGGCCGGGGCGGCGTACGACCCGAACTACCACGGGGCGGGCGACAACCTGAAGAACATCGACCTGAAGGCGTTCGACACCAACCTGGACGTCATCGCCCACGCGGTCGGCACGTACGCGGAGTCCCTGCGCACGCTGGGCAAGTAGCCGGCACGACGGGGGAGCGGGGGAACACAGGAGGGGCGGTGCTCGGTCGAGCACCGCCCCTCCGTCGTGCGTTCAGCCGGTCATGCCCTTACGGGGTGACCTTGTCGATCTGGACGCTGCCGGTGCCGGCGGCGGTGCCGCGGGCGTTGAGCAGCTGGACCTGGCCGAAGAACTGACGGCCCTCGGGGGCCGCGCCCGTCACCAGGACCTTCGCCGAGACCGGCGCGGAGGCACCGTTGGCGAGGTTGACCGTGGCGGCCTCGTCGACCTGGACGGAGCCCAGGCCGGCCGAGAAGTACACGTCGCGGTAGTCGTACGTGGTGGTGCCGGCCGGGACCGCGTAGCCGATCACCTTGATGGTGTAGGTGCCGGCGGCGGGCTTGACCAGGCTGACGGACTCGTCGGAGTCGCCGTCGGCGGAGGAGCCGACCTTGACGCCGTCCTTGTAGACCTCGAGGTCGAGGTCGGCGGCGGTGTCGGAGGGCTTGTTGATCGCCACGTCCAGGCGGGCGGCGCCCTCACCGACGGTGACCTCGGTGGTCTTGGTCTCGCCGGCGGCGATGGTCGGCTTGTCGACCTTCGCGGAGCCGAGCGGGCCGCCCTGGAGCTTGCCGCCGGAGATGGCGGCGGCGTCGTTCTTCACGGTCCACTGGACCGGCGCCGGGGTGCCCTGCTTGACCTCGGGCAGGACCTTGACGGCCGGGTCGAAGGCCGCGCCGAGGACGGAGACGTCCAGCTTGAACGGGTTGTCGAGCAGCGGCGACGTGCGGCGCGACTCGACCTCGATCTCCCAGACGCCCGGCTGCGGGTCGGTGTACGACCGCAGGTCGGGGCGGCACTGGTTGGCCGGGTTGTCGTAGTTCGGGTAGCACTGGGTGGTCGCGCTGTCCTCGACGCCCGTGCCGTACGGGTGGATCGAGATGAAGCGCGTCTGGCTGCCCGCCGCGAGCCCGCCGAGGGCGACCTCGAGGGTCTTGGCGCCCTGCGGGACGGTCACGAAGTACGACTTGTGGCTGTTGCGCTGCACGGAGGACTTGTCCGACAGCGTGAAGGACGGCTTCGCCAGCGGGGTGGAGGCGACGACCGTGGCCAGGATCTGCTTGTCGACGCCCTCGGTGGTGGGGTCGTCGAGCTGCAGGATGCCGCTGTGGACACCGCCCGACTTGACGTTGGCCTCGACCTTGATGGTGACCGGCTTGTTCAGCGGCAGCGTGACGTAGTCGTAGCCGCCACCGCCGACGACCTTGAAGCTGCCGTCGTTGTTGCGCCAGCTGATGTTGTGCCGGGTGCCGTACTTGACGCCCGTGGTGCGGGTGACGACGACGTCGTAGACCTTCTTCTGGCCGACCTTCAGGCCGCCCTCGCGGTCGTAGAGGCCGGTGCCGAAGCCCGGGGTCTTCAGGAACTGGTCGAGCGCGGTGTCGACGGGGGCCTTGACCGTGAACTCGTTGGCCTTGGCGCCGCGCTGGATGGACTCCCACGCCTTGGGGATGTCGATGAGACCGGCACCCTGGGCGTGCGCCGGGACGTCGTCGATCTTCTTGGCGGTGCTGGTGAGCGCCACGCGCAGGTTGGCCGGGGGCAGGGCGATCTTCGCCTGCTTGGCGGCCGAGATCAGCAGGGCGCTGGCGCCCGCCGCCTGCGGCGAGGACATCGAGGTGCCCTGGAGCATGCCGTAGCCGGCCGGGAGGTTGTAACCGGCCTCCTTCACGGGCGCGCCGGGCAGCCAGGTCTGGATGGTGTTGATGGCCGCGCCGGGGGCGGTGATGGTCGGCGTGAACCCGCCGTCCTCACGCGGACCGCGCGAGGAGAAGGGGAACATGTTGTACTTCTTGGTCACGCCGGAGCCGTAGTTGGCGGCCCAGGTCTCCTTGGAGACCGCGGCACCCACGGAGATGACCTTGTCGGCGAGGCCGGGGTCGCCGATGGTGTTGACGCCCGGACCCTCGTTGCCCGCCGAGATGACGAGCTGGACACCGTAGGTGTCGATGAGGTTCTTGTAGAGCTCGGAGCGGGCGTTGTTGCCGTCGTTGAGCGCCGGCAGGCCGCCGATCGACATGTTGACGATGTCGACGCCGCGGTTGACGACGAGGTCGATCATGCCCTCGGTCAGTGCGACGTTGGTGCAGCCGCCGGACCAGGAGCAGGCGCGGGAGGAGACGAGCTTGGCGCCCGGCGCCTGGCCGTTCATCTGGCCGCCGAACAGGCCGTTGGCCGCGGTGATGCCGGCGACGTGCGAGCCGTGCTCGGACTCGATGATGCCGATGTTGACGAAGTCGGCCTTCTTGCCGACCCAGTCGCCACCGAGCGGGTCCATCTTGACGTCCTTGCGGATCTCGATGGTGAAGGGGATCCGCTCCGCGACCTCGGTCGCCGGGTTGTCCGTGC
Source organism: Streptomyces sp. NPDC090077 (assembly GCF_044747545.1). NCBI lineage: Bacteria > Bacillati > Actinomycetota > Actinomycetes > Kitasatosporales > Streptomycetaceae > Streptomyces > Streptomyces sp. NPDC090077. The sequence goes on along the minus strand of NZ_JBIVEG010000025.1, from coordinate 100,570 downwards.
CGAAGTAGCCGATCTGGTAGCCGTCCTTGTACGGCTTCATCGGCTCGTTGTTGGTGAAGTCGCCGTCCTGGTCGGTGTCGACGCGGACGGTGCCGGCGGCCGGGTCGTAGAGCATGCCGAACCGGTCGGTGGTGTCGCCGTCCCGGTTGACGTCGCCCTTCATGTCGCCGTTGGCGGTGATCGACTCGCTGAAGCGGCTCCACTGGAAGGTGCCCTCGGGGGCCTTCCAGCTCTGGCCGCCGGCGGTGAAGGCGCCGCCCGCGGAGGTGACCGGGGTGATCTGGGCGCGCCAGGTCCCGTCGTTGTCCGTGATCGGGTCGGTTGCGGTCACCCAGTCGACGATCTTGCGCTCGCCGGTGGTGGTCTTCTGCAGCGCGGGGTGGCTGACGTCGACGCCCGAGTCCATGATGCCGATGGTCACGCCACGGCCGTCGGCCTGCGGGTTCTTCTTGAGGAAGTCCAGCGAGCCGGTCTCGAACGAGGGGTTGTACGGGTTCTTGGCCGGGGTGTTCTTGTCCGGCGCCGGGTACGTCTCGGCGGCGGTCTTCCTGGCCGAACCGTCCTTGCTGGCCTCGGGGCGCGGGTCCGGCAGCTTGATCTCGTGCCGCAGGTCCATGCCGTGCACGGACTCCAGCTTGGCGGCCGCCTTGAGCGCGGCCTCCGCCTTGTCGGTCGGCAGGGTGGCGCGTACGTAGCCGAGCTTGTCGTACGTCTGGCCGACCGAGGCGCCCTGGACGGCGTCGAGCTGGTCGGTGACCTGCTTGGTCTGGCCGGGGGCGGTCGCGACCATGACGGTGACGGTCGCGTCACCCTTGGCCTTGGCCTCCTGGAGCAGTTCGGCGTCCGCCGAACCGAGCTTCTGGTCCGCGGACTTGACCGGGGCGGTCGTCCACGGGTCGTCGGCGGAGACCGCCGCGAAGGCGGGGACGGCGCCGGTGGCGCAGAGGGCGGCCACCAGGCCCGCGGCCGCCGCGACGCGGGCCGCGCGCCGCGTGCCGGGTATGGCCCCGGTGGTGGAGCTGGGGGAGTCGAGGGTCATCAGCATCCCTGGCTAAGTGAAAGATACGGTCCGGATTTCGGTGCCGGATGACCGGTCAGCTTTGCGCAAGTGACAGCTGTTTGGGGAGAGTTGTTGTTTACCGAGACCTGACATGGCGGGTTCCCGTCAGCGCGGAGCATCCGCCACCGGGGACATGCCGGGGCAAGCCGGGGCGACTCGCAGTGCCCGGTGAGTTGATTTATCGACTTTCCGACCCTCTTGAGGGGAAGGATCGGCCTTCCGTCTCACGACCGGTGTGACAGATTCCGACCGTTCAGCGCTCGCGCGTGCGCGCGTAGTGCCGCGAGGCCTTGGCGCGGTTGCCGCAGGCGGCCATGGAGCACCAGCGCCGGGTGCCGTTGCGCGAGGTGTCGTGGAAGTGCAGGACGCAGGTCTCCGAGGCGCACTTGCGGATCCGGTCGGGCGCGGTGGCCAGCAGGCCGAGGTAGTCGCGGGCCGCCGTCCAGGCCGGACCCCAGGAGGGGTCGGCGAACTCGGCCCGCTCGCCGGGCCCTTCGGCGGTGAGGGTGGCGCGGATCCGGCCGTGCTCCAGGACGGAGTCCACCAGGGAGCGCGCGCCGTCGTCGGTCGGGTCGGCGACCGCGCGGGCGATCGCCTCGCGCGCGGTCAGCAGGTGGACCAGGGCCGCCTTGTCGGCGCGGAAGCGGTCGGCCAGGCCCGCGCCCTCCAGCCAGAGGGCCAGTCCCTCCAGCCGGCTCAGTCCGGCGGCCCCCGCGAAGAGGTCGGCGATCTCGCCGTCCCGCATCCAGCGCGTGTTCAGCAGGTCGAGGGAGACCGGCTCGCCGGTCAGCGGACGTGGGTCCGTGGTCGGTGCCGTCATGTCCGCCTCCTCGCGCCGCTAACCCCTCAAGGGTACGTGACCGGTTGACGGACTCGGCGCTAACCCTTAATCTCGATGTAGAAGGTTAGAACCTCAGGGCTCGGAACTCCGGGCCCCGCACCCTCGGGGAAGGGAACCCGCATGTCGACCACCGCCACCACCGGCACGCTCCGCACCGGACACGTCGGCCTCAACGTCACCGACCTGGACCGGTCGCTCGCCTTCTACCGCGACGCCCTCGGCTTCGCCCTGCTGGGCGAGGGCAAGGAGGAGGGCCGCAGGTTCGCCTTCCTCGGCCGGGACGGCGAACTCGTCCTGACCCTCTGGCAGCAGGCGGAGGGCCCGTACCGGCCGCAGGCCGCCGGGCTGCACCACCTGGCGTTCTCGGCCGGTGCGATCGAGGAGGTCCGGGCGTACGAGGAGCGGCTGCGCGGCCTCGGCGTGGACTTCGCGTACGAGGGCGTCGTCGCCCACCGCGAGGGGGCCGCCTCCGGCGGGATCTTCTTCCACGACCCGGACGGCACCCGTCTGGAGATCTCCGTGCCCGCCGGGGCCGAGGGTGCTCCCGCCCCCACGGCGGGTGCTCCGACCTGCGGATTCTTCTAGGAACTCAAGGATTGGGGGCCGTCATGGGCCGGTACCACCAGGGCTCGCTGGCCGTACAGGAACGGGTCGGCGTACGCGAGCTCGCCGAGCACGTCGGCCGCTCCATCGGCGCGGACATCCGCGACGTCGCGGCGGCCTTCCTCGCCCAGCAGCCCCACCTCGTCGTCGGCGCCGCCGACGGCGCGGGGCGGCTGTGGGCCTCGCTGCTCACCGGCGCGCCCGGCTTCGTACGGGCCACCGGGCCGGACCGCATCCGGGTCCTCGGGGGCCTCCCGGACGGCGACCCGCTGGCCGGGGCCCTGGCCACCGCCGGCACCCGGGTCGGCACCCTCTCCCTCGACCCGCGCACCCGGCGCCGGATGCGGCTCAACGGGACCCTCGCGGTGGCGCCCGGCGGTTTCGCCGTGGAGGCCGAGCAGGTGTTCTCCAACTGCCCCAAGTACCTCCAGAAGCGGCAGCCCCTGGAGCTGGTGGCCGACGGGCCCGGTGTCGTGCACCGCGGGGAGGCGCTCACCCCCGGCCAGCAGCGGGCCGTCCGCGCCGCCGACACCTTCTTCGTGGCCACCACCGCCGAGGCGGACGGGGCCGACGCCAGCCACCGGGGCGGGATGCCGGGCTTCGTGGAGGTGCTCTCGCCGACGGAACTGCTCTGGCCGGACTACGCGGGCAACGCGATGTTCCTGACCCTGGGCAACCTGGCCGCCGACGAGCGGGCCGGGCTGCTCTTCCCCGACTGGGAGGGCGGCGGGCTGCTCCAGCTGAGCGGGCGGGCCCGGACCGAGTACGGCCCCGGCGGGAGCCGGGCCGTGCGCTTCCGGGTGGAGGCGGTGGTGGAGGCCCTGCATCCGGGGCGGCTGCGCTGGAGCACCCCGGAGTACTCCCCGGCCAACCCGCCTCACCGCGGCAGTACGACCAGGTAGGCGGCGGGCTCGCGGTCGTCGGACGCCGTCAGGGCGGTCCGGACGACCGCCGCCTGCTGCTCGGGCCAGTCGCGCAGCTTGCGGGGGGTCAGGTACAGCACGGTCACCCCGAGGCGCTCCAGGGTCTCCCGCTTGCGGACGGCCTCCGACCAGTCCTCGTCCTCGCCCTGGCGGGGCGCCCGGGTGTCGATCTCGATGGCGACGGCCTGCTCGGGCCAGTACGCGTCGACCCCGCCGAGGTGCGGGCCGCCGGGCAGCCGCAGGTCCACGTTCCAGACGGGCTCGGGGAGCTCGTAGCCCCGTACGAGCTGGTACAGCCGGTCCTCCGCGATGGCCCGGCCCTCCGCGAGGAGGGACTCGACGGCGTCGACCACGTGCGGCCGGTTCAGCAGCCGGGCCACCGTCAGCTCCCGTACGACGGCGGCCGGTTCGCAGTGGCCGGCGCGCACGGCCTCGCTGAGGATGCGGCGCACCGTGCCGGCGTCGGAGACCTGTCCGACGGCGTCGGCGACGGCCCGCGCCACCGGGGCCACCGGCAGCCCGGTCACCTCGACGGGGCGGGGCGGGGTGTGGGAGCGGACGATGCGGACGTCGCCGGTGGAGCGCAGCCGGCGGGTGTTGGGGACCAGCACGTCGATGTGGGAGAGCGCGAGCAGGTCGGGGGTGGCGGAGAACCGGTAGAGCGCGAGGGCGGCCAGCCCGGTGATCATGACCTCGCCGCTGCCGCGCCGGCCGGCGTACAGCAGGGCGGCGTGCAGCCGCTCCTCGCTGGTCGCGGGGCCGGAGTGGAGCAGGAACACCCCGGGGAGCAGCTGCTGCCAGGGCCGCCCGGCGGCCTCGGAGGCGCTGACGCCGTGCTCGCGCAGCTGGGCGAGGGTCAGCACGCGGGGGCGGCTGGCGGTGAGGTGGGCGAGGGGGAGGGGTGCGTTCTGGTTCATGACGCGGTGATTCCCTCAGGCCATGGCCTTGCTAACCCCTGTTACACGCCCGTCGACAAATCCGGACAAGCCGGGGCTAAAGTACGGGCGTTCGAGTGCCGAAAGGGGCCTCGCCCTCTGATCACCCTATGACCTCACAGGTACCGCCGAACGCGTGACGGCGCGAGTGTTTCCCCCGTACCCGGCGCCGACAGGGGCCCCGGGCAGGGAGGGGAGAACACGATGCGCATCCTCAAGACCGCGCTGGCCGCCGTTGCCGTCGTCGGCGCGGTGCTGGCCACCGGAACGCCGGCGGGAGCCCAGTCGACCGCCCCGTCGGAGAGGTCCGTGGAGCAGCAGGTCCAAGGGCTGCTGCAGTACAACAAGGGCGCCAAGCGCGTCGGCACGGACACGGTCCAGCTCGCGCCGGGCGTGAGCGTCACGGTCGCGGACGCCTCCCGGGCCGTCCCCGCGGACTGGTTCAACTGCGACAGGGGCTGGCTGTGCCTCTGGGAGGACTCCAACATGAACGGCGCCCGCATCAACTTCACGGATTGCCGCAGGGAGAACCTCGGGAGCTACCGCACCGACAAGGGCTATACCTGGAACGACCGGGTCACGTCCTACAGCAACAACCAGTCCGGGAACGTGCAGTCGAAGTTCTACGACAACGGCACCCACGTCCTGACGGAGGGGGCAACGGGTTACCGCCGCAACCTGTCCTACGACAAGGACATCAACGGCAATCACCTCAACGACCGCATCGACGCCGTCCAGGTCTGCTGAACCACCCCACCACGGGGGGCGGCAGGGTGCGGGGCCGCCGGCCCGCACCCTGCCGGACGGTGGGTCAGCCCGCGGCCGTGTCGCAGGCCTGGCCGCGCAGGGCGCGGGCCAGGTCGTCGCGGGACTCCAGCACGAGCCGGCGCAGTGCGGGGGCCGCGTCCGGGCGGGCGGCGAGCCAGGCGTCGGTGGCGTCGACCGTGGCCCCCGCGTCCTGGAGCATCGGGTAGAGCCCCTTCACCACGTCGATGCCGATCTGGATCGAACGCTGCGCCCAGACCCGCTCGATCACCTCGAAGTAGCGCTCCGTGTAGCCGGCCAGCAGCTCCCGCTGCGAGGACTGCTGCATCCCGGAGATGGTGGCTTCCACCAGCGCGTTCGACAGCGCGTCCGACTCCACCACCGCCGCCCACGCCTGGTCCTTGACGGCCTCCGACGGACGGGCCGCCAGGCACCGCACCTGGTGCCGCTTGCCCGAAGCCGTGTCGTCCCGGGTCAGCTCGGCCTCCACCGCCGCCTCGTCCACCGCGCCGTGCGCCACCAGCGGCAGCAGGAAGTCCCAGCGCAGCTCCTGGTCGACCTCCAGCCCGTCGATCCGGGCCGTGCCGTCCAGCAGGCCCAGCAGCAGCTGGAAGTCGCCCTCCGTCGCCGCGCTCGCCGCGAAGAACCGGGCCCAGGTCAGCTGGTGCTCCGACCCCGGCTCGGCCAGCCGCAGCTCGTGCAGTGCGCCCGCCGCCAGGTCCCGCCCGGTCTGCTCGCGGCGCGCCGCGGGCGTGTAGAGGGTCACCGCGCTCAGCGCCTGCGCGTGCAGCTGCTGGAGCACGCCGACGTCGGTCTCCCGGCCCGCGTGCGCCAGGACCAGCGAGACGAAGTCCCGCGCCGGCATGAGCGCGTCCCGCGTCAGGTTCCACAGCGCCGACCAGCACAGTGCCCGCGCCAGCGGGTCCGTCAGGTCGCCCAGGTGCCCGCGCAGCGCCGCCAGCGAGGCCTCGTCGAAGCGGATCTTGCAGTAGGTCAGGTCCTCGTCGTTGACCAGGACCAGGTCCGGCCGCTCCAGCCCGGCCAGGTCCGCGACCACCGTCCGGGCGCCCGCCACGTCCGCCTCGGCCCGTGCGTAGCGCACCAGCGACCCGTCCGCCTCCAGCCGGTACAGGCCCACCGCCACCCGGTGCGGACGGAGCGGCTCGCCCTCCTGGACCACCGCCAGCTCGGTCAGCCGCCCGGCCGCGTCGGAGGTCACCACCGGCGTCAGCGCGTTCACGCCCGCCGTCTGGAGCCAGGCCTGCGACCACTGCGCCATGTCCCGCCCGGAGACCTCCCCGAGTACCGACAGCAGGTCGTCCAGGGTGGTGTTCCCGTACGCGTGCGCCTTGAAGTAGCGCCGCGCGCCGTCCAGGAACGCGTCCCGGCCCACGTACGCGACGAGCTGCTTGAGCACCGCGGCGCCCTTGGCGTACGTGATGCCGTCGAAGTTCAGCTTGGCGTCCTCCAGGTCACGGATGTCGGCCGTGATCGGGTGCGTGGACGGCAGCTGGTCGGCCCGGTAGGCCCACGCCTTGCGGCTGTTGGCGAAGGTGACCCAGGCCTGGTCGAAACGGGTGGCCTCGACGAGTCCGAAGGAGCCCATGAAGTCCGCGAAGGACTCCTTCAGCCACAGGTCGTCCCACCACTTCATGGTGACCAGGTCGCCGAACCACATGTGCGCCATCTCGTGCAGGATGACGTTCGCGCGCCGCTCGTAGGAGGCCTGCGTGACCTTCCCGCGGAAGATGTACTCCTCGCGGAAGGTCACCATCCCCGGGTTCTCCATCGCGCCGAGGTTGTACTCGGGCACGAAGGCCTGGTCGTACTTCCCGAAGGGGTACGGGTAGTCGAAGATCTCGTGGAAGAGGTCGAAGCCCTGCTTCGTGACGAGGAAGACGTCGTCCGCGTCGAAGTGCTTCGCGAGCCCCTTGCGGCACATCGCGCCCAGCGGGATGGTCAGGTCCCCGCGCGTGTAGGTGTCCGTGACGTAGTGGTACGGACCCGCCACCACACAGGTGATGTACGTGGAGATGGGCGCGGTCTCGGCGAAGCGCCGGGTCTGCCCCTCGCGGGACTCCTCCGCGCCGTTGCTCCACACCTGCCAGCCCTCGGGCGCGGTCACCTCGAAGCGGTACGGCGCCTTCAGGTCGGGCTGCTCGAAGTTGGCGTAGACCCGGCGGGCGTCCGCGGGCTCGTACTGGGTGTAGAGGTAGACCTCGCCGTCCTCCGGGTCCACGAAGCGGTGCATGCCCTCGCCGGTCCGGCTGTAGGCGCAGTTCGCGTCGACGACCAGGACGTTCTCGGAGGCCAGCCCCTCCAGCGCGATCCGCGCCCCGTCGAAGACGGCGGCCGGCTCCAGCGCCCGCCCGTTGAGGGTGACGGAGTTCACGGAGGGGGCGATCAGGTCGGCGAAGGAGGACGCGCCGGGGGCGGCGGCCCGGAAGCGCACGGTGGTCACCGAGCGGAAGGTGCGGGGGCCCTCGGCGGGTTCGGCCTCGTCCACCGCGGACCTCAGGTCGAGGACCACCTCGTACCCGTCGACGGACAGCAGCTCGGCCCGCTCGCGGGCCTCGTCGCGGGACAGGTTCTCTCCGGGCACGTTGCACTCCTTCGTGCGTGATCTCGGTCTTCGCTGGAATCCTCCCACGGGGAATGCGGGTGGTTCCGGCCTGGTTGGCGCAGAGGAACATGCCCCGTGACGCCCTATGTGACTTGAGGAGAGCCATGACCGACACCCAGGTGCGCGAGAAGACGCCGGTCGACTTCTGGTTCGACCCGCTCTGCCCCTGGGCCTGGATGACGTCCCGCTGGATGCTGGAGGTCGAGAAGGTCCGTGACGTGGAAGTCCGCTGGCACGTGATGAGCCTCGCCGTGCTCAACGAGGACAAGCTCGACGAGCTGCCCGAGCGCTACCGCGAACTGCTCGGCCCCAAGGGCTGGGCCCCGGTCCGCGTGGTGGTCGCCGCCCAGCAGAAGTTCGGCGAGGAGGTCACCGGCAAGCTGTACACCGCCCTCGGTACCAAGATCCACAACGAGGACCGCGGTGCGACCCGCGAGGTCATCGCCGATGCCCTGGAGGAGGTCGGCCTGCCGGCCGAGCTGCTGGCCTACGCCGACTCCGACGAGTACGACCAGGTCCTGCGCGACTCCCACAACGACGGCATCGAGCGCGTCGGCCAGGAGGTCGGCACCCCGGTGATCTCCGTGCCCGGCGCCGACGGCGAGGAGGTCGCCTTCTTCGGCCCGGTGGTCACCCCCGCCCCGCGCGGCGAGGCCGCCGCCCGTCTGTGGGACGGCACCCTGCTGGTCGCCGGGACCCCCGGCTTCTACGAGATCAAGCGGACCCGTACCCAGGGTCCGTCCTTCGAGTAGTCAGTCCCTGCCCCGCATACAGAAGACCCCCGCGAGTCACGTCCTCACGGGGGTCTTCTGCTGGACACGTCCGCCGGTGAAGGTTGAGAAGACGATCACGAGGCGGACGGGCTCGGGTGTGTGATCAGCCCTTGACGGGGATCAGCAGCGGGGTGTTCGCCTTGGCGTCGGCGTAGCGCTTGGAGACGTCCTGCCAGTTGACGACGTTCCACATGGCCTCGATGAAGTCCACCTTCTGGTTCTTGTACTGAAGGTAGAAGGCGTGCTCCCAGGCGTCGAAGACCAGGATCGGGGTGCTGGCGACGCCCACGTTGCCCTGGTGGTCGTAGACCTGCTCGACGACGAGGCGGCCGCTGACGGGCTCGTAGGCGAGGACGCCCCAGCCGGAGCCCTGCGTCGCGGAGGACGCGAAGGTCAGCTGCTTCTTGAACTTGGCGAAGGAGCCGAAGGACTCGGTGATCGCGTCCGCCAGGTCGCCCAGGCCGTCGGCCGCGGTCGGCTCGCCGCCGCCCTCGCCGGTCTTCGGGCTGGCCATGTTGTGCCAGTAGATGCTGTGCAGGATGTGGCCGGAGAGGTGGAACGCGAGGTTCTTCTCCAGGCCGTTGAGGGCGCCCCAGTTCTCCTTGTCGCGCGCCTCGGCCAGCTGCTCCAGCGTGTTGTTGGCGCCCGTGACGTAGGCCGCGTGGTGCTTGTCGTGGTGCAGCTCGATGATCTGCGGGTTGATCACCGGCTCGAGAGCCGCGTAGTCGTAAGGAAGCTCAGGAAGCGTGTAGATGGCCATGCGTGTTTTCCGGTCCCCTCAGCGTGCCAATCGCTAATTGCAATTAATGCGCAACTGCACGCTAGCAGTATCTATTCCGGGTCACACGTAAGGGTCACCTCTCTTGTCCACACCTCCGGAACGACCGAGGCCGGGCTCATGCGATCGCATGGGCCCGGCCTCTGACGTGCTGTTCGGTGGGGGTCTTACGGACGCGCCGCCCGGCGCTGCATCACGTATCCGGTCGCCGCCAGGGCCGCCGTCAGGCCGCCGGTGAAGAGCACCTGCGTGCGGGTGTCCTCGCCCGCCGCCATCAGGACCAGCACGCCGGCGACACCGGCCAGCGCCACCCAGGTCAGGTACGGGAAGCCCCACATCTTCACGACCAGCTTCCCGGGCGCCTCGCGCTCCAGGCGCCGGCGCAGCACGAACTGCGAGACCGCGATGAAGCCCCAGACGATGAGGATGACCCCGCCGACCATGTTCAGCAGCCAGGCGAACAGGGTGTCCGGGTACCAGTAGGACAGCAGGACGGTGACGAACCCGAAGCCCGCGGAGGCGAGCACCGCCCGGCGCGGCACCCCGCCGGAGACCTTGCCCAGCGCCTTGGGGCCCTGGCCGCGGGCGACCAGGGAGTAGGCCATGCGCGAGGAGCCGTAGATGTTGGCGTTCATCGCGGACAGCAGGGCGATCAGGATGACGACGTTCATGATCTGCCCGGCGGCCGGGATGCCCAGGTGGTCCAGGGTCGCCGCGTACGGGCCGTGCTCGGTGACGGCCGGGTCGTTCCAGGGCAGCAGGGTGACGATCACCAGCATCGAGCCGACGTAGACGATCGCGATCCGCCACATGGTGGTCCTCACGGCCTTGGCCACGCCCTTGACCGGGTCCGCGGACTCGGCGGCCGCGATGGTCACGGTCTCCAGGCCGCCGTACGCGACCACCGAGGCGAGCAGGCCGACGAGCAGCCCGTCGATCCCGTTGGGCAGGAAGCCGCCGTCGTGCAGCAGGTTGCCGGCGCCGGGGGAGGAGGTGCCGGGCAGCAGACCGAGGACGGCGAGGACGCCCAGGCCGAGGAAGAGCGCGATGGCGCCGATCTTGAGGGCGGCGAACCAGAACTCGAACTCGCCGAAGCGCGCGACCGCACCCAGGTTGGCGACGGTGAAGACCACCATGAGCACCAGCACCCACATCCACGACGGGGTGCCGGGGAACCAGCCCGCCAGGATGTGCGCCGCGCCGATCGCCTCGATGGCCACGCCCACGACCAGCAGGGTCCAGAACATCCAGCCCGCGGTGAAGCCGGCCCAGGGTCCGATCGCGCGCTCGGCGTGCACCGAGAAGGAGCCGGAGGCCGGGTTGGCGGCGGACATCTCGCCGAGCATCCGCATCACGAACATCACGAGCAGCCCGGACACGGCGTACGCCAGCACGATGGACGGGCCGGCGGCCGCGATGCCGGCGCCGGAGCCGACGAAGAGGCCGGCGCCGATGACCCCGCCGAGGGCGATCATCGAGAGGTGGCGCTGCTTGAGGCCGTTGCCGAGGGGGGAGGCGGCCTTGGCGGGCGCGGGGGCCTGCTGCTCGGGAGGTGCGGTGGTGGTGCTCTGGCTCATGGGGTCAGTCTGCCGATCGTCCGGTTATCGGACGTTGGTTGTCCACTATCCGGACACCGCTCTCACCGGACGTGACCGCCGGCCCCGGAAACGGGAACAGGCCCGGGACCGAAGTCCCGGGCCTGCGCGACGTGTGCCGGACGGTCAGGACCGCCGGTCCCGGAGCTCCCGGTACCAGGCCACGAGCAGGACGGCCGCCGCGGCGCCCGAGGACCACAGCAGCTGCGGCCGGGCCGAGTCGTCGAACAGCATCAGCACCAGCACCGCCGCCATCCCGGCCAGCGCCGCCCACGTCAGGTACGGGAAGGCCCACATCGGCAGCGTGAGCCGCTCCGGCATGTCCCGCTCCAGCCGGGGCCGCAGCCGCAGCTGCGAGACCGCGATCAGCGCCCACACGAACAGCAGCACCGCGCCGACCGCGTTGAGCATGTAGAGGAAGACGGTGTCCGGCCACAGCAGGTTCAGCACCACCGACACGAACCCGAAGGCCACCGACGCGAACACCGCCCGGCGCGGCACCCCGCCGCCCGAGACCTTCAGCAGCGCCCGGGGCGCCTCGCCCCGCTCGGCCAGCGAGAAGATCATGCGCGAGGAGCCGTACAGGTTGGCGTTGAGCGCGGACAGCAGCGCCACGAACACCACGATGTTCATGATCTGCCCGGCCGCCGGGATCCCGATGGAGTCCAGGACGGCGACGTACGGGCTCTCGCCGGGCTTCAGCGAGTCCCACGGCAGCAGGGTCACGATGACCAGCATCGAGCCGACGTAGAAGAAGAGGATGCGCCACACCGCGCTGCGCACCGCGCGGGACACGGACCGGGCCGGGTCGTCCGACTCGGCGGCGGCGATGGTGACGACCTCCAGGCCGCCGAAGGCGAAGATCACCGCGAGCATGCCGGCGATCACCCCGCCGAAGCCGGCCGGGAAGAAGCCGCCCTGCCCGGTCAGGTTGGCCAGCCCCACCGGCTCGGTGTCGGGGAGCAGGCCGAAGATCGCCAGGGTGCCCAGGATCAGGAACAGCACGATCGCGCCGACCTTGAGCGCGGCGAACCAGAACTCGAACTCGCCGAAGTTCCGGACGGCGGCCAGGTTGCTGAGGGTGAAGACCACCATGAAGATCAGCACCCACAGCCACTGGTCGACCGCGGGCACCCAGCCGTGCGCGATGTTCGCGGCGCCGGTCGCCTCCACGGCGAGCACCACGACCAGCAGGAACCAGTACAGCCAGCCGGCCGAGAAGCCGGCCCAGCGCCCGAGGGCCTTCTCCGCGTACACGGAGAAGGAGCCGGAGGCGGGCATGGCGGCGGACATCTCGCCGAGCATCCGCATCACCAGCATGGCGAGCACGCCGGCCAGCAGGTACGAAATGACGATCGCGGGGCCGGCGATCCCGATGCCGGCGCCGGAGCCGACGAACAGGCCGGCGCCGATCACGCCGCCGAGCCCCAGCATGGTCAGGTGGCGCTGCTTGAGGCTGTGGCTCAGGGGTTCCGGGGGCAGGTCGCTCCCGGTGACGGACAGGTCTTCGCGCATGAGCAGATTCGTACTCTCGATAGGAAAGCGACGCTGGGCTATATCCGGGGGGATTGGCGGGAACCTACAGTCTGGCTGGAGTGGACCCCCGGGAGCAAAAAGGATGTGTGGTCGAATGTGGCCCGTGATGGGGATCACTTCAACTCGGGTGTAAGGCTGCACCTTTGTGCGGTCTCCACCAAACCGGACAGTATGGCTTTGTCCCGGTCGATGGTGGGGCGGCCGTGTGGCGGCGGCTAACGTCGCGGTGTCCCGCCCGACCACCCCATCTTCCGGAGCCTTCGATGAGCACCGCTTCCGTCTCCTTCCGCCCCGGCGCCGTCCTCGCCGACCTGCTGCCCGCGAGCCGCGTCCGGGACGCCGTCCTGGTCGTCGGCGGAGCCGCGCTCACCGGTCTGGCCGCGCAGCTCTCCGTGCCCGTCCCCGGCTCGCCCGTTCCGGTCACCGGCCAGACCTTCGCCGCCCTGCTGGTCGGCACGGCCTTCGGCGCCCGCCTGGGCTTCCTGGCGCTGGCGCTGTACGCGGTGGCCGGCACGGCCGGCGTGCCGTGGTTCGCGGAGGGCACCTCCGGCGCGGCCGGGGCCTCCTTCGGCTACGTGCTCGGCATGCTGCTGGCCGCCACCCTCGTCGGCGCCCTCGCGCGGCGCGGTGCCGACCGCTCGGTGCTGCGTACCGCGGGCACGATGGTGCTGGGCTCGGCCGTGATCTACGCGGTGGGCGTGCCGTACCTGATGGCCGCCACCGGGATGTCGCTCGCCGCCGCCGTCGCCGCGGGCCTGACCCCGTTCCTGATCGGCGACGCGCTCAAGGCCGCGCTGGCCATGGGCGCGCTGCCGGCCGCCTGGAAGCTGGCCGGCCGCCGCGGCTGAGCACCGCACCCCGAACGACGCAGCCCCGGACCGCGAGCGCGCGGTCCGGGGCTGCTGCCGTGTGCGGGGGCCGGTCAGGAGGCGTCGACCGAGGCGTCGACCGTGACGTCGGCAGCGGCGCCGGCCGCGACCCCGGCCGCGAGCTCGCCCTTGCGGCGCGACTGGCGCACCACGCCGATCACGATCACGACGGCGGCGACGAGCAGGGAGTACAGCACCGTCTCGCGGTTGCCCTCGTCGTAGACCATGTAGCCCAGGACGAAGGTGATCATCGCGGCGGTGGCCCAGGTCAGGTACGGGAAGAGCCACATCTTCACCGTGAGCTTCTCCGGGGCCTCGGCGACGAGGATCTTGCGCATGCGCAGCTGGGTCAGGCAGATGACCAGCCAGACGAAGAGCGCGATCGCACCGGAGGAGTTCAGCAGGAAGCTGAAGACGGTGTCCGGGTTGGTGTAGTTGAAGATCACGGCGACGAAGCCGAAGACCGTGGAGCCGAGGATGGCCGCCATCGGGACGCCCCGCTTGTTGACCTTCGCGAAGGACTTGGGCGCGTCACCGCGCTCGCCCAGCGAGAACGCCATGCGGGAGGCGGTGTAGAGGCCCGAGTTCAGGCAGGACAGCACGGCGGTCAGGACGATCACGTTCATGATCTGGCCGGCGGCCGGGATGCCGATGGAGTCGAGGGCCGCGACGTACGAGCCCTTCTCGACGATCGACTTGTCGTTCCACGGCAGCAGGGTCAGGACGATGAAGATCGACCCCAGGTAGAAGACGCCGATGCGCCAGATGACCGAGTTGGTGGCCTTGGTGACGGCGCGGCGCGGGTCCTCGGACTCGCCGGCGGCCAGGGTGACGATCTCGCTGCCCATGAAGGAGAAGACGACCATCAGCACACCGGTGAGGACCGAGCCCCAGCCGTTGGGCATGAACCCGCCGGTGTCGGTGAGGTGCGCGAAGCCGGCACCCGGGTTGTCCGAGCCGGGCAGGACGCCGAAGACGGCGAGCATGCCGACGACCACGAAGGCGCCGATGGCGACGACCTTGATGCCCGCGAACCAGAACTCGAACTCGCCGTAGGAGGCGACCGAGCCGAGGTTGGTGGCGGTCAGGACGGCCATCACGATCAGGGACCAGGCCCACTGCGGGACGGCCGGGATCCAGCTTTCGAGGATGACGGCGCCGGCGGTGGCCTCCACGGCCAGGACGACGACCCAGAAGAACCAGTACAGCCAGCCGATGGAGAAGCCGGCCCAGCGGCCCAGCGCACGGTCGGCGTAGGCGGAGAAGGAGCCGGAGTTCGGGCTCGCGGCGGCCATCTCGCCCAGCATCCGCATCACGAAGACGACCATCGCGCCGACGAGGGCGTACGAGATCAGGATGGCGGGGCCGGCCTTGGCGATGCCGCCGCCGGATCCGACGAAGAGGCCGGCGCCGATGACACCGCCGATGGCGATCATGGAAAGGTGGCGGTTCTTGAGACCGGCCTTGAGACCGTCGGAGGGCTGGGAGGAACCGGGTTCGCCGGGGCCGCCTGCCTTCTGAAGGGTCGTCGTGGTGCTCATGGACGAATCCTTAGGTTCTCGGGTGGAGAGTTCCGGCATTCAAACCCGATTTCCGGCCAGTACGGAAGACCTTCTTCCGATAGTTACCCAAGGCCTCCAGTCCGGGACCAAGGTCCCGACCCCTCCCGTCTGCGTTCTTTGGGTTTACTTGAGGTTTAGAAGTGATTTATGCGACACCCCTCTGACCCCTCCCGACCCCGCGCATGCCACACTCGACCCATGCGCGTGTATCTCGGATCCGACCATGCCGGCTTTGAGCTCAAGAACCACCTCGTGGACTGGCTCAAGAACAACGGCCACGAGCCCGTCGACTGCGGGCCCCACATCTACGACGCCGTCGACGACTACCCGCCGTTCTGCCTGCGCGCCGCGGAGAAGACCGCCGCGGACGCCGACAGCCTCGGCATCGTGATCGGCGGCTCCGGCAACGGCGAGCAGATCGCCGCCAACAAGGTCAAGGGCGTCCGCGCCATCCTCGCCTGGAGCGTGGAGACCGCGAAGCTCGGCCGCGAGCACAACAACGCCAACGTCATCTCCGTCGGCGGCCGCATGCACACCCAGGACGAGGCCACCGCCTTCATCGAGGCCTTCCTGGCGACCCCGTACTCCGACGAGGAGCGCCACACGCGCCGCATCGAGATGCTCTCCGCGTACGAGACCACCGGCGAGCTCCCCCCGATCCCGGCCCACCACCCGCAGGACCAGTAGTACGCCCGTGCCGCCGGACGCCCCCGTCCGGCGGCACGCCCGTTCGCATCGAGGAGCGCCGCCGTGCCCGAGGGGCATACGATCCACCGCCTCGCCCAGGACCACACCGAGCGCTTCGCCGCCCGCCCGGTACGGGTGAGCAGCCCCCAGGGCCGCTTCGCCGAGAGCGCCGCCCTGCTCGACGGGCGGGAACTGGAGAGCGCCGAGGCACACGGCAAGCACCTCTTCCTGGAGCTCGGCGACGCCTGGATCCACATCCACCTCGGCCTCTTCGGCAAGCTCGGCTTCGGCCCCGCCCCGGCCCCGCCGGCCACCGACACCGTCCGGCTGCGCCTCCTCAACGAGGACCACTACGCCGACCTGCGCGGCCCCACCGCCTGCGCGCTGATCGGCGAGGGCGAGAAGAAGGCGATACACGACCGCCTCGGCCCCGACCCGCTGCGCCCCGCCGACGACCCCGGCCGCGCCTGGACCCGGATCTCCCGCAGCCGGACCACGATCGCCGCCCTGCTGATGGACCAGAAGATCGTCGCGGGCGTCGGCAACGTCTACCGCGCCGAGGTCCTCTTCCGGCACGGCATCGACCCCTACCGCCCCGGCCGGGACCTCACCCGCGCCGAATGGGACGCGATGTGGGCCGACCTGGTGGTGCTGATGCGCGAGGGCGTCCGCCGGAACCGCATCGACACCGTCCGCGACGAACACCTCCCCGAGGCGATGGGCCGCCCGCCGCGGGTGGACGACCACGGCGGCGAGGTGTACGTCTACCGGCGGGCGAACATGCCCTGCCACATCTGCGGGGGCGAGATCCGCACCGCCGACCTCGCCGCCCGCAACCTCTTCTGGTGCCCCGCCTGCCAGCAGGGCTAGGCCTGGCCGCTCCCTAGAAGTTGTGCGGGAGCCAGGGGGCGACGTCGCCCGCGAAGGCCCGCGAGGCCTCCCGGAGCGCGCCCGGGCGCAGCTCGCGCACCCGGCCGGCCGCCGCCAGGGAGGTCAGCGTGACCCCGCCCAGGTACGCCGAGCCCAGCTCGCGCACCGACAGCTCCAGGTCCGCGGCGTCCTCGGAGCGCACGCACCGCGCGGCCCCGTCGGCCCCCGCGGTCAGCCGCCACCGCCCCGCGTTCCACGGACAGAACGCGTCCTCCACCTCCAGCACCACGTCCACCGCGGCCCCGTACGCCCGCGCCCCGAGCGCCGCCGGCAGGTCCACCAGCCGCAGGTGCAGCGCGTCCCGCTGCTGCGCCCGGACCCGCCGGATGTCGCTCACCAGGTGCAGCAGCGGATCGTCGACGGGCCGCCTGGTCGCCCGTACGTGCCAGGTCAGGTCGATCTCGAAGAGGTAGCGCCACAGCGCCGCGTACGCCGCCGGGTCCGGCGCGTGCACCTCGTCGACCTCGACCTTGCCGTCCGAGCCGATCAGCTCCCAGTCGGGCTTGACCCGGTAGCGCGCGTACCCGATCACCCCGCCCTCCGGGTCCTCGGCCACCACGCACTTCAGCGGCGAGGACCCGCCCCGCAGCTCCGGCGCGTCCACCAGCGCCTGCCGCTCCCAGCCCGGCTGCCGGGCGAGCATGCCCGGCCGGGCCGCGACCAGGCCCGCGTAGACCCGCTCGCAGTCCGCGAGGGCCTTCTCCGGGGCCACGAGCCGCAGCCGCACCGCGTCCGTCCCCGGCGGCACGGAGAGCCGTACGCGGGTGGTGTCGATGTCGAGGGCCGTGGAGTACGCGGCGGTGCCGTAGCCGAACCGCCCGTAGATCTCCGGCTCCGAGGCCGTCAGTACGGCGATCGGCTCCTCACCCGTACGGATGGTGTCCAGCTGGCGCCGCATCAGCGACGTGAGCACCCCGCGCCGACGGTGGGTCGGCGCGACACCGACCATGGTCACGCCCGACACGGGCACCAGCGCCCCGCCCGGCACCGAGAGGCGGAAGCCGAAGGCCGAAGCCGAGCCGACGCAGTCCTCGCCGTCCCAGACGCCGAGCGAGCGGCCGGGCTCCGTCAGCGACCGGAAGAGCTCCCGCACCGGTGCGGGCTCGGTCACACCGCCGAACGCCAGCTCCAGATGATCGAACCAGACATCCCACTCATTCCACTTCAAAACCCGCATCTCAAGAGCCATGCGGTCATCCTCACCCGGCCGTTCCACCGCAGTCGAAGGGTTTTCGCCCCGCGAAGTGCCATTGGTCCGGGGGTCCCCCTGCGCAGTCACAGCCAGGATGGATATGGTCCCGAAGCAATGGCCGGAGCGCGCGTGGAGACGTTCATGGCCCGGATGCGCATGCTGTCGCACCGGGCACGCACAGCCCTGCGCAAATCCGCCGTCGACTACTTCCGCGGAGACGCCTCCGACTGGCTCGCCTTCGCCGGCCTCCTCCTGACCGTCCCCGCCATAGCCTGCGGCACCCTCCTGATGCCCGTCTGGTTCTCCCCGGCGGCCCTCGTCCTGCCCATCGTCGCCGGCGGCCTCCTGCTGCGCCCCGCCAGCCTCCTCGGGCTGTACGCCGCCGCCGCGGCCGCCCTGATCGTCGAGGCCCTCGTCCTCGGCCCCTACACCCAGGGCCCCGCCCGGGTCACCCCCGGAACCGTCCTCGTGGTGGCCGCCTGCGGATTCTTCGGCCTGGTCATCGCCCAGTTCCGCAGCCGCGTCGGCGTGCCCTGGAGACGCGGCGGCACCATGCTCTTCGACCTCCGCGAACGCATCCGGGTCCAGAGCAAGCTCCCCGCCCTGCCCCGCGGCTGGCACCGCGAGATGGCCCTGCGCCCGGCCGGCGGCCAGTCCTTCTCCGGCGACTTCGTCGTCGCCGCCCGCACCAACGGCGGCCGCACCCTCGAAGTCGTCCTCACCGACGTCTCCGGCAAGGGCATGGAAGCAGGCTCCCGCGCCCTCCTCCTCTCCGGCGCCTTCGGCGGCCTCCTCGGCGCCCTCCCGCCCCAGCAGTTCCTCCCCGCCGCCAACGGCTACCTGCTCCGCCAGGACTGGGACGAGGGCTTCGCCACCTCCATCCACCTCGTCCTCGACCTGGAGACCGGCGACTACGAACTGCTCTCCGCCGGACACCTCCCCGCCCTCCAGCTCTCGGCCGGCACCGGCCGCTGGCGGGAGATCTCCGGCGAAGGCCCCCTGCTCGGCGTCTACGACGGCGCCGAATTCGAACCCGCCCGCGGCAACCTGCGGCGCGGAGACGTCCTCATGCTCTTCACCGACGGCCTCGTCGAGACCGCCGAACGCGAGATCAGCGAGGGCATGGACCGGCTCACCGGCGAAGCCGACCGCTACGTCGCCGCCGGCTGGGAGGGCGCCGCCTGGCACCTCATCGAAAAGGTCGCCAAGGACGTCAACGACGACCGCGCCCTCCTCCTCATCCGCCGCGCCCCCTGACCCCGGAGGTGGGGATTACCCCACCGCCCGTCCGCCGGGCCGCTCCATGGCCGCCGCCCCGCACCCCTCCGTAGCGTCGGGAACACCAACGGACACCGGTACGGAAGGCGGCACACCATGGGGCTGAGGCGGACCAGGCGACACGACGCGGAGACCGGACCCGCCGTGGAGCTGAGCGGCGTACGGCGCGTCTACGGACGGGGCGCCGCCACCGTCCACGCCCTGCGCGGCATCGACCTCACCCTGCCGCGGGGCAGCTTCACCGCCGTGATGGGCCCCTCCGGCTCCGGCAAGTCCACCTTCCTCCAGTGCGCCGCCGGACTCGACGTCCCCACCGAGGGCTCCGTCCGGCTCGGCGGCACCGAGATCACCACCATGAACGAGAACGAGCTCACCGAGCTGCGCCGCAGCCGCCTCGGCTTCGTCTTCCAGGCCTTCAACCTGCTGCCCTCCCTCACCGTCGAACAGAACGTCCTGCTCCCCATGAGCCTCGGCGGCGGCCGCCAGGACCGGGCCCGGGCCGCCGAGCTGCTCGCCCGCGTCGGCCTGGACGGCAAGGGCCGGCGCCGGCCCGCCGAGCTGTCCGGCGGCCAGCAGCAGCGGGTCGCCATCGCCCGGGCCCTGGTCACCCGGCCCGACGTCGTCTTCGCCGACGAGCCGACCGGCGCCCTCGACACCACCACCGCCGCCGAGGTGCTCGGCCTGCTCCGCGACGCCGTCGACTCCCTCGGCGCCACCGTCGTCATGGTCACCCACGACCCGGTCGCCGCCTCCCACGCCGACCAGGTCCTCTTCCTCGCCGACGGCCTCATCGCGGACCGCCTCCCCCGCAGCCCCGCCCCCACCATCGCCGCCCGCATGGCAGGCCTCGCCGGCCGCCCGGCCCCGACGTACACGGCGGCCTGACCACCCCGCCCGGACCGGGCCACTCGGCGCCGATTGGCCCGGTCGCCCCCGCGCGGCGAGGGCTAGCGTGCCGCCCATGGACCGCACGCTCGCCGCCGACCTCGCCCGCCTCCCCGAGATCCTCGACGCCACCCGCCGCACCGCCGCCGAGGCCCTCGCGACCCTGGACGACCGCCCCGTCGTACCGCCGCAGGACGCCCCGCCGCCGGTGCCGCTCCCCGGACGCGGCACCGGCGCGGAAGCGGCCCTCGCCGAGTTCCGGGCCCGCTGGGAACCCCGCCTCTCCGCCTCCGCCGGCCCCCGCTACCTCGGCTTCGTCACCGGCGGCGCCACCCCGGCCGCCCTCGCCGGGGACTGGCTCACCGCCGCCCACGACCAGAACTCCAACTCCGCCATGGACGGCGCAGGCCAGCACCTCGAACGCGAGACCACCGGCTGGCTCCGGGAGCTCTTCGGCCTCTCCGAAGCCCACACCGGCACCTTCGTCAGCGGCGCCACCCTGTCCAACACCGTCGGCCTCGCCATCGCCCGGGAGTGGCTCGGCGAACGCCTCGGCGTCTCCCCGGCCCAGGACGGCGTGGCCGCCCTCGGCCCCGTCCGCGTGCTCTCCGGAGCCCCGCACTCCTCCATCGCCAAGGCCCTGTCCGTCCTCGGCCTCGGCCGCGCCGCCCTCGTCCCCGTGCCCACCCTCCCCGGCCGGGAGGCCGTCGACCCCGCCGCCCTCGACCGGGCCCTCGCCGACGCACCCGGCCCGGCCGTCGTCGTCGCCAACGCCGGCACCGTCAACACCGTCGACTTCGACGACCTCCGGGCCGTCGCCGCCCTCAAGGACCGCCACGACTTCTGGCTCCACACCGACGCCGCCTTCGGCGCCTTCGCGGCCCTCACCCCCGAACACGCCCACCTCACCGCCGGCCTCGACGCCTCCGACTCCGTCTGCGTCGACCTGCACAAGTGGCTCAACGTCCCCTACGACAGCGCCGTCCAGTTCACCCGCCGCCGCGACCTCCAGACCCGGGTCTTCGCCAACGCCGCCGCCTACCTCGGCCCCCTCGGCCCCGACCCCGACCTCGTCCACCTCACCCCGGAGAACTCCCACCGGCTGCGCGCCCTCGCCGCCTGGTTCACCCTGCGCGCGTACGGCCGCGAGGGCCACCGCGAGATCGTCGAACGGGACATCGCCTGCGCCCGCCTGCTCGGCGAACGCCTCGACCGGGACCCGGCCTTCCGGCTGCTGGCCCCGGTCCGCCTCAACGTCGTCTGCTTCACCCTCGCCGGGGCCCCCGCCCCCGAGCGGCTGGCCGCCCTGCGCGAGGCCGTCGCCGCCGACGTGTTCGTCACCCCCACCGTCCTCGGTGGAACCGCCGGTCTGCGCGCCGCGTTCTCCAACTGGCGCACCACGCCCGCGGACGTGGACCGGGCCGCCGGGGCCCTGAGCGCGGCAGCGAAGGAGATCGCATGACGGACCGCTCCCTGACCCTCGCCGAGGTGGAGGCCCTCGCCCGCTCCGCCCACGAGGGCCAGACCGACAAGGCCGGCCGCCCCTACGCCGAACACCTCGCGGCCGTGGCCGAGGGCGTCCGCCTGCGCGGCGGCAGCCCCGCCCAGCAGGCCGCGGCCTGGCTCCACGACGCGGTGGAGGACGACGCGCTCAGCCCGGAGCAGCTCGCCGCCACAGCCCTCCCGCAGGAGGTCAAGGACATGGTGCTGGCCCTCACCAAGCGGCCCGGGGAACCGGTCGGGGAGTACACGGCCCGCATCCTCGCCACCCCCGGCGCCCGCCTGGTGAAGGAGGCCGACCTCGCGCACAACGCGGACCCGGTACGACTGTCCGTCCTGGACGCCGCCACCCGCGACCGGCTGACCGCCAAGTACGCCCACGTCCGCTCCCTCCTCGGCATCACCGCCCCCTGATGCCCGAAATGTGCCCGGTCCGCGCCCGCTTGGCGGGAAAGCCGTCCCGGCGATTCGTCACGGGGCGGATAGCCGGGGCCGGTTGGTGGGAGGATGGTGCATGTGGGGCGCGCAACGCCGCGCGCGCCGGGCCGGCCAGGGGACGACCGAAGGTGTGATCAGTAGTGGCCATTTCGCTGTCAGTGGTGGTTCTGTTGGCGGTCATCCTGGTGATCCTGATCCGCGGCAAGCACATCAAGGCCGGCCCCGCGATCATCGCGGTCCTCTTCGGCTTCTTCCTCGCGTCCAGCTCCATCGCCCCGGACGTCAACCGCTTCCTGAACTCCCTCGCGGACACCATCGCGGGCATCAAGCTCTGAAGCGGGGTCCGCGCCGGATCCCGGCGGGAAACGACAAGGGGCCAGGTCCTGGAGAAGATCTCCGGCCTGGCCCCGAGCCATCACGAGCGGGTGACGGGAATCGAACCCGCGTAGCTAGTTTGGAAGACTAGGGCTCTACCATTGAGCTACACCCGCAACACGCGCGCCGCAGGTCCGGGGACCGCGGCACGGACAGCATCCTAGCGGGTCGCGCGGGGGGAGTGCACACAGCTTTTCCCGCCGTGTCCCGGTCCGCCCCGCACGCGCGTGCGCCCGCCGGTGAAACCGGGGGCGTCGGAGGGTCTCCGGGCATGTACCCTACGTGTCGCACCGACGGGGTGTGGCGCAGCTTGGTAGCGCGTCCGCTTTGGGAGCGGAAGGTCGTCGGTTCGAATCCGGCCACCCCGACCACTCAGTACCGCCCGCCGCCGCGCTCGTTCGCGAAGATCGCGTTGTGGGCTGATTGCCGCTTGCGGTTACTATGCAAGCTGCGTGCCCGTGTGTCTGATGTACCGGGCCGAATCCGCTGAGACCGCTGAATCGCAGCGTTCCGGCAGAACCCCCAGCAGTCAGCCACAAGGAGACCGAACCGTGAAGAGCGCCGTGGAGACCCTGAACCCGACTCGGGTTCGGCTCACTGTTGAGGTGCCCTTCGAGGAGCTCAAGGACAGCCTCGACGCGGCGTACAAGAAGATCAACCAGCAGGTCACGGTGAAGGGCTTCCGCAAGGGCAAGATCCCTGCCCGCGTCATCGACCAGCGCTTCGGCCGCGGTGCGGTGCTGGAGGAGGCCGTCAACGACGCCCTCCCGAAGTTCTACACCGAGGCCGTCAACGAGGCCGACCTGAACCCGCTGGGCCAGCCCGAGGTCGACATCACCGAGCTGAAGGACGGCGAGCTGCTGGCCTTCACCGCCGAGGTGGACGTCCGCCCCGAGATCGAGATCCCGGACTACTCCGGCATCGAGGTCGAGGTCGACGCGGTCGAGGTCTCGGACGAGGACGTCGAGAAGTCGGTCGAGCAGCTGCGCAACCGCTTCGCGTCCACCAAGGACGTCGAGCGCGCCGCCGCCGAGGGTGACGTCGTCACCATCGACCTCGAGGCCAAGGTCGACGGCGAGGTCCTGGAGGACGGCGTCGCCACCGACGTGTCCTACACCATCGGCTCGGGCGAGCTCCTCGACGGCATCGACGAGGCCGTCAAGGGCCTGGAGGCCGGCGGCGAGGCCACCTTCACCTCGCAGCTGAAGGGCGGCTCCGCCGAGGGCAAGGACGCCGAGGTCACCGTCAAGGTCACCAAGGTCTCCGCCCGCGAGCTGCCGGAGCTGGACGACGAGTTCGCCCAGCTGGCGAGCGAGTTCGACACCCTCGACGAGCTGAAGGCCGACAGCCGCAAGCGCCTCGAGAACATGAAGCAGTACGACCAGGCCACGCAGGCCCAGGAGCGCGTCCTGGAGAAGCTGCTGGAGCTCGTCGAGGTCCCGATCCCCGAGAAGCTCCTCGCGGACGAGGTCCAGACCCGCAAGCACAACCTGGAGCACCACCAGCTCGGCCAGATGGGCCTGAACCTCGAGAAGTTCCTCGAGATCCAGGGCAAGACGGTCGAGGAGTTCGACGCCGAGACGTCCGAGCAGGCCGTCAAGGGCATCAAGACCCAGTTCGTCCTCGACGCGCTGGTCAACAAGGAGAAGCTGGGCGTCAACCAGGAGGAGCTCACCGAGCACCTCATGCGCCGCGCGCAGTCCTCCGGCATGTCCCCCGACCAGTTCGCCCAGGCCGTCGTCGAGGGCGGCCAGGTCCCGATGCTGGTCGGCGAGGTCGCCCGCGGCAAGGCCCTCGCGGTCGTCGTCGAGGCCGCCAAGGTCGTCGACACCAAGGGTGAGGTCGTCGACCTCTCCGACGACGAGGACGAGACCGAGACGGCCGCCGAGGTCGTCGAGGCCGCCGTCGACGGTGACGCCGAGGCCAAGTAACACCTCCGGGGGGCGCCTCCGCGGAGCCCCCTGAGCAGTGCCCCGAAGGGCCCGGACGCAGCCGCGTCCGGGCCCTTCCGCGTGCCCTCGCGGGCCGCTCGGGAGCTTGCGCTCCGAGCGAACAGTTCGGGAAGCGGGATGGCGTTGTCCTACCTGCGCGTTAGGGTCCATGAATACGAGGGCACGGGAGTACCCGAAACCGGCGGGCATCGCACCCCGGTCGGTCCGCGCCCCAGAACGAGACGCTGAGACGGCATGTGGCCGTCGGAGACGAGCAGGTGGATACGTGACGAATCTGAAGCCTTACGCCGCGGGTGAGCCGTCCATCGGTGGCGGCCTCGGCGACCATGTCTACAACCGGCTGCTCGGCGAACGCATCATCTTCCTCGGCCAGCAGGTCGACGACGACATCGCGAACAAGATCACCGCACAGCTCCTCCTCCTGGCCGCCGAGCCGGAGAAGGACATCTACCTGTACATCAACAGCCCCGGCGGCTCCGTGACGGCGGGCATGGCGGTCTACGACACCATGCAGTACATCCCGAACGACGTCGTCACCATCGGCATGGGCATGGCGGCCTCCATGGGCCAGTTCCTCCTCACCGGCGGCGCCACCGGCAAGCGCTTCGCGCTGCCGAACACCGACATCCTGATGCACCAGGGCTCCGCCGGCATCGGCGGCACCGCCTCGGACATCAAGATCCAGGCCCAGTACCTGCTGCGCACCAAGCAGCGCATGGCTGAGATCACCGCGCACCACTCGGGCCAGACCGTGGAAGCGATCATCCGCGACGGCGACCGCGACCGCTGGTTCACGGCGGAGGAGGCCAAGGCGTACGGCCTCATCGACGAGATCATCTCCGCCGCGTCCCTGGTCCCGGGCGGCGGCGGCACCGGGGCCTGATCCCGGCCCGGCGCACGGGGTCCCGTACGAGGACCCCTGCGCCCCGCCCGCCCGAACCAGGCACCCTCAGCCCGCAGAACGCCACCAGGACGGTGAACACCCAGATGCAGACCAACTTCTCCGCGAGCGGCCTCTACTCCGGCCCCCAGGTCGACAACCGCTACGTCATCCCGCGCTTCGTCGAGCGCACCTCGCAGGGCGTGCGCGAGTACGACCCGTACGCGAAGCTCTTCGAGGAGCGCGTGATCTTCCTCGGCGTGCAGATCGACGACGCGTCCGCCAACGACGTCATGGCGCAGCTGCTGTGCCTGGAGTCGATGGACCCGGACCGCGACATCTCCATCTACATCAACAGCCCCGGTGGCTCCTTCACCGCGCTGACGGCCATCTACGACACGATGCAGTTCGTGAAGCCGGACATCCAGACGGTCTGCATGGGCCAGGCCGCCTCCGCCGCCGCGATCCTGCTCGCCGCCGGAACCCCCGGCAAGCGCATGGCGCTGCCGAACGCCCGCGTGCTGATCCACCAGCCCTCGGGCGGCACCGGCCGCGAGCAGCTCTCCGACCTGGAGATCGCGGCCAACGAGATCCTGCGCATGCGCGACCAGCTGGAGTCCATGCTGGCCAAGCACTCGTCCACGCCGATCGAGAAGATCCGCGAGGACATCGAGCGCGACAAGATCCTCACTGCCGAGGACGCGCTGGCGTACGGGCTGATCGACCAGATCGTCTCGACCCGCAAGATGAACGCGGTCTGATCCTTGCCGCCAGTCGGCGCGGCCGCACCGCGGGATTCCGCGATGTGAACCGCGTCAAGGGGGCCCCGAACGGGGCCCCCGGCAAGGTACCGTCGGATATGAGGCACCAGGAGCGCTGAACCAAAGCGTCTCCCAGGCGAAGGGGAAGCACCTCGTGGCACGCATCGGTGACGGCGGCGACCTGCTCAAGTGCTCGTTCTGCGGAAAGAGCCAGAAGCAGGTGAAGAAGCTCATCGCAGGACCCGGTGTGTACATCTGCGACGAGTGCATCGACCTCTGCAACGAGATCATCGAAGAAGAACTCGCGGAAACCTCCGAGGTCCGGTGGGAGGAACTCCCCAAGCCCCGTGAGATCTACGAGTTCCTGGAGAGCTACGTCGTCGGCCAGGAGCCGGCGAAGAAGGCCCTCTCGGTGGCGGTCTACAACCACTACAAGCGCGTCCAGGCCGGCGAGAACGGCGGCGCGCAGGGCCGTGACGACGCGATCGAGCTCGCGAAGTCCAACATCCTCCTGCTGGGCCCCACGGGCTCCGGCAAGACGCTGCTGGCCCAGACCCTGGCCCGCATGCTCAACGTCCCGTTCGCCATCGCCGACGCGACGGCGCTGACGGAGGCCGGGTATGTCGGCGAGGACGTCGAGAACATCCTGCTCAAGCTGATCCAGGCGGCCGACTACGACGTCAAGAAGGCCGAGACCGGGATCATCTACATCGACGAGATCGACAAGGTCGCCCGCAAGAGCGAGAACCCGTCGATCACGCGCGACGTGAGCGGTGAGGGCGTCCAGCAGGCCCTCCTCAAGATCCTTGAGGGCACCACCGCGTCCGTCCCCCCGCAGGGCGGCCGCAAGCACCCGCACCAGGAGTTCATCCAGATCGACACGACGAACGTGCTCTTCATCGTGGGCGGCGCCTTCGCCGGCCTGGAGAAGATCATCGAGTCGCGTGCGGGCGCCAAGGGCATCGGCTTCGGGGCGACGATCCGCTCGAAGCGCGAGATCGAGGCGAGCGACCAGTTCCAGGAGGTCATGCCGGAGGACCTGGTGAAGTTCGGGATGATCCCCGAGTTCATCGGCCGCCTCCCGGTCATCACCTCGGTCCACAACCTGGACCGCGAGGCGCTCCTCCAGATCCTGGTGGAGCCGCGCAACGCCCTGGTGAAGCAGTACCAGCGCCTGTTCGAACTGGACGGCGTCGAGCTGGACTTCGAGCGCGAGGCCCTCGAAGCCATCGCGGACCAGGCGATCCTCCGCCAGACGGGCGCGCGCGGCCTGCGCGCCATCATGGAAGAGGTCCTGATGTCGGTGATGTACGAGGTCCCGTCCCGCAAGGACGTGGCCCGCGTGGTCATCACGGCCGACGTGGTCCGCTCCAACGTCAACCCGACGCTGGTGCCCCGCATCGTCCCGAAGGACCAGGGCCCGCACGAGAAGTCGGCGTAGCGGCAAGCACGTACGAGAAGGGGCGCTCCCGAACGGGAGCGCCCCTTCCGCGTACGCGCCGTGCGGTCACTTCTTGACGCGGGCGCTCTTGTAGAGCTGCGCGGTCAGGTCGGCATCCTGCTCCAGGGTGTAGCCCGGCTTGCTCGCGAGGATCGCGGCGGCGTCGCTGGCGAAGACCGAGGCCGTGGTGCTGTAGTCGGCCCAGACGCACACCGGAAGCGTGACCTCCTTGGGGCCCTTGTTGTTCGGATCCTTCGAAGTGGCCTTCAACTCCGCGCACTTCATGACGGCGCCGTCGAAGCCGTCGGGGGTGAACTCCTTGGGGGTGCCGACGAACTTGGCGTCCGACTTGCCGTCCTTGGTGATCTTCGCCTGCACCGTGGCGAAGGCCGCGTCGACGGTCTTCTCCGGGTCGGCGATCTCGCCGTAGTAACCGCTGAAGGCGAGGCCCTTGAACGTGAGCGGGTTCTTCGGGTCGCCGACGAAGTAGTCCATCCCCACCTGGGTGGGGTTCTTGATGCCCGCAGCCTCGACCTGCGGCTTGTCCGCGTCGCCGAGCTGCTTGGGCTGGTACTTCGGGTCCTTCTGGAACTCGCCCACCGCTTCCGGGGCGACCAGCTTGTAGCCCTTCGTCTCGTCGGAGACCGAGGCGCCGGAGCCCAGGAACCACCACGCGCCGCCCGCGATCACGGCGACGCCCACGACGGCGGCGATGACCGGGACGGCCTTCGACTTCTTCGGGGGTGCCGACGGCGGCGGGACGTACGCGGGCGTCTGGGGCTGCTGCGGCGGCTGGTAG
This sequence comes from Streptomyces sp. NPDC090077, assembly GCF_044747545.1. Taxonomy (NCBI): domain Bacteria; kingdom Bacillati; phylum Actinomycetota; class Actinomycetes; order Kitasatosporales; family Streptomycetaceae; genus Streptomyces; species Streptomyces sp. NPDC090077. The sequence goes on along the minus strand of NZ_JBIVEG010000025.1, from coordinate 72,589 downwards.
TCGTACGAGGGCTGCGGGGCCGGCGGCGGGGGCGGCGGGGCCTGGTAGCCGCCCTGCTGCGGGTAGCCCGAGGGCGCGGGCTGCTGCGGGTACGAGGGCTGCGCGGGCTGCTGCGGGTAGGACGGCTGCGCGGGCTGCTGCGGGTAGCCGTAGCCGGGCTGCTGGGGCTGCTGGCCGTACGGATTCGGCTGCTGCGGGGGCTGCTGGCCGTAGGGGTCGGGCTGCTGCGGCTGCTGGCCGTAAGGCCCCGGCTGGTTGTAACTCATCCCGCGTCCCCCTGTGAGGTGTGCTTATCCGTTTCACACATCCTGGCGGAAGGCGCGGGCGCCGGGGGCATCGGGGTCCCGGCCGTTACCGAACTACGACCACGCCGGTACCTCCATCGCGGTCCGCAGGGCGCGGGTCCGTTCCGCCAGGGCCCCGATCGTGACGGGGCCGCTCCCGACGGGGACGGTGACCGTCACCAGGGAGCTGTGGTCGGCCCACACGCACAGCACCCCGGCCGCCCGCGTCCCGCAGCTCATCGCGCCGCCCGCGGGCGTGCCGGGCCGCTGGGCGACGGCCCCGTCGACCCCCATGGCACGCACCGCCTTGGCGAGTTCGGCCCCGGGGTCCCGGTCTGCGAAGGCGCCCGCCACCCCGCTGACCACCAGCCGCGCGGTCCCCTCCTGGTCGGCGTAGACCGCGGCCACGGGCTCGGTGCCCGGCTCGCGGAGACCCGGGTCCTCCCTGACGGCGTCCACGCGCGGCCCGGACTCCTGGAGGGTCAGCCCCTGGAAGGACGCCGGCGGGACCAGGTCGTACCAGCGCGCGTCACCCGGACCGTCGGCGGCGAGCGCGTTCATGCCCAGCCTGCCGAGGAGGGCTCCCGTCCCGATGACGAGCACGGCCGTCACGGTCCTGGGGGCGGCCCGGCGCCGGCGCGGGGCCGGGGGCCGGCCGATCGTGTTCACCAGCGTATGAGAAGGGTCCCGGCCCGGGGAGGTCAACGGAAGCTGCCGCGGTGCAATGGATTCGTGACGCGGGCGGCACCCGCCGTATCCTGTGCCCCGTGACCGAGAACACGCAGACACCCAGTGCCCCCAACTCCGAACTGCCGACCGCGTACGCCCCGGCCGAGGTAGAGGGGAAGCTCTACGAGAGCTGGGTAGAGCGTGGCTACTTCACGGCCGACGCCGCGAGCGAGAAGCCCGCGTACACCATCGTCATCCCGCCGCCGAACGTCACCGGCTCGCTCCACCTGGGCCACGCCTTCCAGCACACGCTGATGGACGCCCTGACCCGCCGCAAGCGCATGCAGGGCTTCGAGTCCCTGTGGCTGCCCGGCATGGACCACGCCGGCATCGCCACCCAGAACAAGGTCGAGCAGCAGCTCGCCGAGGAGGGCAAGTCCCGCCACGACCTGGGCCGCGAGGAGTTCGTCGAGCGCGTCTGGCAGTGGAAGGAAGAGTACGGCGGCAAGATCCTCGGCCAGATGCGCCGCCTCGGCGACGGCGTCGACTGGTCGCGCGAGCGCTTCACCATGGACGAGGGCCTGTCGAAGGCCGTCCAGACCATCTTCAAGAAGCTCTACGACGACGAGCTGATCTACCGCGCCGAGCGCATCATCAACTGGTGCCCCCGCTGTCTGACGGCCATCTCCGACATCGAGGTGGAGTACCAGGAGGACGCCGGCGAGCTGGTCTCCATCACGTACGGCGAGGGCGAGGACACCCTCGTCGTCGCCACCACCCGCGCCGAGACGATGCTCGGTGACACGGCCATCGCCGTCCACCCGGACGACGAGCGCTACAAGCACCTCGTCGGCAAGCTCATCAAGCTGCCGCTCACCGACCGCTCCATCCCGGTCGTCGCGGACGCGCACGTCGACCCCGAGTTCGGCACCGGCTGCGTCAAGGTGACCCCGGCGCACGACCCGAACGACTTCGCCATCGGGCAGCGCCACGGCCTGCCCAACATGACGATCATGGACGAGCACGGTGTCATCACCGTCCACGGCCCCTTCCTCGGTCTGGACCGCTTCGAGGCCCGTTCCGCGGTCGTCGGCGCGCTGCGCGAGCAGGGCCGGATCGTCGCCGAGAAGCGCCCCTACCTGCACTCCGTCGGGCACTGCTCGCGCTGCAGCACCACCGTCGAGCCCCGCCTGTCCCTCCAGTGGTGGGTCAAGGTCGAGACCCTCGCCAAGGCCGCGGGCGACGCGGTCCGCGACGACCGGGTCAAGATCCACCCGAAGGAGATGGAGAAGCGCTACTTCGACTGGGTCGACAACCTCAACGACTGGTGCATCTCGCGCCAGCTGTGGTGGGGCCACCGGATCCCGGTCTGGTACGGCCCGGACGGCGAGGTCGTCTGCGTCGGCCCCGACGAGCAGCCGCCCACGGGTGAGGGCTGGACCCAGGACACCGACGTCCTGGACACCTGGTTCTCCTCCGGCCTGTGGCCGTTCTCCACGCTGGGCTGGCCGGAGAAGACCCCGGACCTGGCGAAGTTCTACTCCACCGACGTCCTGCTCACCGGCCACGACATCATCTTCTTCTGGGTCGCCCGGATGATGATGTTCGGCCTGTACGCCATGGACGGCGAGGTCCCCTTCAAGACGATCGCGCTGACCGGCCTGGTCCGCGACGAGCGCGGCAAGAAGATGTCGAAGTCCTTCGGCAACGTCGTCGACCCGCTGGACTGGATGGACAAGTACGGCTCCGACGCCGTCCGCTTCACCCTGGCCAAGGGCGCCAACCCCGGCACCGACGTGCCGATCGGCGAGGACTGGGTCCAGGCGTCCAGCAAGTTCGCCAACAAGATCTGGAACGCCACGCGCTTCGCGCTGATGAACGGCGCCACGATCGAGGGCGAGCTGCCGCCGGCCGAGCAGCTGTCGGCCACCGACCGCTGGATCCTCTCCCGTCTGAACAAGACGGTCGCGCAGGTCGACGGCTACTACGAGGACTTCCAGTTCTCGAAGCTCAGCGAGGCGCTCTACCACTTCGCGTGGGACGAGGTCTTCGACTGGTACGTCGAGCTGTCGAAGACGACCTTCTTCGCGGGCGGCGAGCAGGCGAAGGTCTCCAGCCGGGTCCTCGGCGAGGTCATCGACGTCATGCTGCGCCTGCTGCACCCGGTGGTCCCGTTCGTCACCGAGACCCTGTGGACCACGCTGACCGGCGGCGAGTCCCTCGTGATCGCCGACTGGCCGAAGGACAGCGGCTTCCGCGACGAGGCCGCCGAGGCCGAGATCGAGGGCGTCCAGAACCTGGTCCGCGAGGTCCGCCGGTTCCGCAAGGAGCAGGGCCTCGACGACAAGCAGAAGGTTCCGGCCCGCCTGGACCTGTCCGGTACGGCGCTCGGCGCGCACGAGGCGGCCATCCGCCAGGTGCTGCGCCTCCAGCCGGAGGGCGACGCCTTCAGCGCCGCCGCGACCCTCCCGGTCGGCGGGGCCACGGTCGCCCTCGACCTGTCGGGCACCATCGACGTCGAGGCCGAGCGCAAGCGCCTGACGAAGGACCTGGGCGCCGCCGAGAAGGAGAAGCAGCAGGCCGAGGCGAAGCTGGCGAACGAGGCGTTCATCGCCAAGGCCCCCGACAACGTCGTGGACAAGATCAAGGGCCGTCTCGCCAAGGCCGAGGCGGACATCGCCCGGATCCAGGCGCAGCTGGCCGGTCTGCCCGCCGCGTAGCGGCGCACGAGCGTACGAAGGCCCCCGCACCGTCTCCGGACGGTGCGGGGGCCTTCGCGTGTGCTCAGAGGAGGCCGGTCCCGAAGCGGGTCACGACCAGCGCGGCCACCGCCAGGTACAGGGCGGCCGGGACCAGCCAGTGGGGGAGGGCGCGCAGCGGGGAGCCGGGGCGGGCCAGGTGCCGGGTGACGTACCAGAACAGCGGGATCGTCACCGCCCAGACGGCCGTGCACCACGGGCACAGCGCGCCGATCACGTACAGGCACTGCCCGATCAGCCACAGCGTGAGGGCGAAGCCGGCGGCGAGCGCGGCCCACAGGCCCTGCCATAGGAGGCGCGGGAGCCGGGCTCCGGCGGCCACCGCCAGGCCCAGGCCCGCGAGGGCGGCGAAGGCGGCGAGGCCGAGCAGGGCGTTGGGCGGGCCCAGGAGGTCGCTCTGCCAGGAGGTCATCACGTCGCCGCAGCTCAGCACGGCGTTGATGTTGCAGCCCGGGGTGTAGAGGGGGTCCTCCAGGGTGCGCAGCCGGTCGTGGAGGAGGGCGCCGGAGGCGAGGGCGCCGATCAGTCCGCCGGCGAGGAGGAGCAGCCCCGTCCGGCGGCTCTCGGCGGAACGGGCGGGCGCGGCTGCGGTGGTCATTCCTCCGACGCTAGGGCGGCCGGAGCGGGCGGGGCCAGGGCGGAAGGTCGCCGGGAGGCGGGCCTTTGGGCCCCTGTCCGGGAAAAGCGGAGTGCCGCATATCACTTCATTCGTCCCATCTGCCGATCCGATCCCGGCCGCGGAGCACGGATGATGGGGGGCATGCACGTCAAGCCCGCCCTGTCGGCGTTCCACCGGCTCGTGGCCTCCGCCCGCCGGATCGCCGAGGGCCGGGTCGCCTCCCCACGGGCGCAGGACGTCCTCGCGGCGCTGAGCTGTCTGGCCCTGATGGCGCTCGACCTGCCCGGGCTGGCCGCCGCCGACAACTCCCTCAACGGCGCCGGGGCCGCCGTCGTGCTCACCGCGGGCTGCTCGACGCTGCTGCTGCGGCGCCGGATGCCGTGGGTGGCGTACGCCACCGCCCTGCTGTTCATCGGCTGGCTGCACGAGCTGACCCTGATCCAGTTCGCGCTGTACTCCGTCGGCCGCTACCGGGGGCGGCGGGCCGCCGTGCTGGCCACCGTCGGGTACGTGTCCTTCGCGGTCGCGGTGTTCTGCGTGCCGGGCTGGCCCGAGCCGAGGGCCGCGACGCTCAGCTCCTTCCTCGGCCTGGTGGTGCCCATCGGCGTGCTCGCCTCGGCCGTCGGGATCGCCGCCTGCCGCCACGACCTGGTGCGCGAGCTGGAGGCCCGGCGGGCCGAGTCGGCCGTGCTGAACGCGGTGCAGCAGGAGCGGACCTCCGTCGCCCGGGACGTCCACGACTTCGTCGGGCGGGAGCTGACCCTGCTGACGGTCCGCTCGGAGGTGCTGTCGATGCGGGCGCGCGAGACCCCGTACGCCAAGGACTTCGAGGAGCTGTCGGACACCGCCCGGCGGGCGCACCTGGTGCTCAACGACATCATCGTGCAGCGCGGGGAGCGGGCGGCGACCCCCGGCGTGGACGGGCTGGCGGCCCTGGCGGAGCAGAGCGGGCGGGCGGGTTCCCCGGTCCGGCTGGCGATGGACCCGCAGGCGAAAGCGCTGTCGCCGCTGCGGCAGGCGGCGGTCTACCGGGTGGTGCAGGAGTGCCTGACCAACGCGGCCAAACACGCGCGTGGCGAGACCGTCGAGGTGTCGGTCCGGGCGGACGGCCCGCACGTGCGGATCGCCGTCAGCAACGGCCTGCCGGCCGGCGTCCCGGACCGGGCCCCGGTCTCGGCGGGCTCGGGCACGGCGAGCATGGCCGAGCGGGTCCGCAGCCTGGGGGGCACCCTGACGGCGACGCGGACGCCGGACTCGTACGAGGTCGTGGCGGTGCTGCCGCGCGGCTGATCAGGCCTTGGCGGGGGAGAGCAGCCCGCTCAGGGTGTCGAGGTCCTCGACGCAGCGGCCGGAGCCGAGGGCCACGCAGTCCAGCGGGGCGTCCGCGACGAACACCGGGATCCCGGTGGCGGAGGCGATGCGCAGGTCCAGTCCGGGCAGCAGGGCGCCGCCGCCGGTGAGCACGATGCCGTGCTCCATGACGTCGCCGGAGAGCTCCGGCGGGCAGTCCTCCAGGGTGGTGCGGACGGCGGCGATGATCGCCTCGACGGGCTCGTCGAGGGCGGCCCGGACGTCGGGCGCGGTCAGCTCCAGGGTCTTGGGCATGCCGCCGACCTTCTCGCGGCCGCGCACCGTGAAGGTGCGGGTCTCCAGCTCCGGCCGGTCGGGGACGGGCCAGGCCGAACCGATGGCGACCTTGACGTCCTCGGCGGTGCGCTCGCCGATGAGCAGCGCGTGCTCCTTGCGCACGTAGTCCGTGATCGCGGCGTCCAGCCGGTCCCCGCCGACCCGCAGGGACTGGGAGGTGACGATCCCGCCGAGCGAGATGACGGCGACCTCCGAGGTGCCGCCGCCGATGTCCACCACCATGGAGCCGCGTGCTTCGGCCACCGGCAGGCCCGCCCCGATCGCGGCGGCCATCGGCTCCTCGATGAGGTGGACGGTCTTGGCGCCGGCCCGGGTGGAGGCGTGGATGATGGCCCGCCGCTCCACGGGGGTCACGCCGGACGGCACGCAGATCACCATCCGGGTGCGGGGGCGGCGGCCGGGCACGGCCTTGCGCACGAAGTGCCGGATCATCTCCTCGGCGGCCTCGTAGTCGCAGATCACCCCGTCCTTGAGGGGGCGGATGGCGGTGATGGAGCCCGGGGTGCGGCCGATGGTCTCCTTGGCCTCGGCCCCGACGGCCAGGGCGGTGGTGGTGCCGGCCTTGACCGCCACCACGGACGGCTCATTGAGGACGATCCCGTGGCCGCGGGCGTAGACGAGGGTGTTCGCGGTCCCCAGGTCTATCCCTATGTCGCGGCTGGAAGCGGTCGTGGTGGTGCTGGCCTGCGGCATTTGTTCCCCTATCTCCTGCCCGCAAGGCTTGCATAACGATCAGGTCGCTTTCGCGGCCGAAGGTCCCGAAACGGCCGGGCCGAAAGTCCCGCGGGGCCCCGTCCGTAGACTGGACCCGTGAGTGAGCAGCAGCCCGAGAGCCACGACGGCGACCGCGACCGTCCCTTCGACGAGTTCGACCAGATCGTGGCGGAAGAGTCCGACCGCGACCCCGACCTGGCGGTGATCGAGGCCGGCAGCCGTACCTTGCGCGCCCAGGCCGGGCCGCCCTCGGGCGACCCCGTGCCGTCCCGCCCCGAGGACCCGGAGGTGGCGAAGGCGCTGCAGGAGGTGGAGCAGGAGCTCGCCACCCGCTGGGGCGAGACCAAGCTGGAGCCCTCCGTCAGCCGGATCGCCGCGCTGATGGACGTGCTGGGCGAGCCGCAGCACGCGTACCCGTCCATCCACGTCACCGGCACCAACGGCAAGACCAGCACCGCACGCATGATCGAGGCCCTGCTGAACGCCTTCGACCTGCGCACCGGCCGCTACACCAGCCCGCACGTCCAGTCGGTGACCGAGCGGATCAGCCTGGACGGGGCGCCGATCAGCGCCGAGCGCTTCATCGAGACGTACCACGACGTGAAGCCGTACGTGGAGATGGTCGACGCCGCCGAGGAGTACCGGCTGTCCTTCTTCGAGGTGCTCACCGGCATGGCGTACGCGGCCTTCGCGGACGCGCCGGTCGACGCGGCCGTCGTCGAGGTCGGCATGGGCGGCAGCTGGGACGCCACCAACGTGATCGACGGGACGGTCGCGGTGATCACCCCGATCAGCCTGGACCACACGGACCGGCTCGGCTCCACGCCCGGCGAGATCGCCCAGGAGAAGGGCGGCATCATCAAGCAGGACGCCACCGTGATCCTGGCGCAGCAGCCGGTGGACGCGGCGCAGGTACTGCTCAAGAAGGCCGTCGAGGTCGACGCGACCGTGGCCCGCGAGGGCATGGAGTTCGGCGTCGTCTCCCGCGAGGTGGCGGTCGGCGGCCAGATGCTGACCCTGCGCGGGATGGGCGGCGAGTACGACGGCATCTTCCTGCCGCTGTACGGCGCCCACATGGCGCACAACGCGGCGGTCGCGCTGGCCGCCGTCGAGGCCTTCTTCGGCGTCGGCGGGGAGCACGCGCGGGAGCTGGACGCGGACACGGTGCGGCAGGCCTTCGCCTCGGTGACCTCGCCGGGCCGCATGGAGGTCGTGCGCCGCAGCCCGACGGTGATCCTGGACGCCGCGCACAACCCGGCGGGGGCACAGGTGACCGCGGAGGCGGTCACCGAGGCCTTCGGCTTCAGCCGGCTGATCGGTGTCGTGGCCGCGAGCGAGGGCAAGGACGTCAAGGGCGTCTTCGAGGCCTTCGAGCCGATCTTCGCGGAGGTCGTGGTCACCGAGAACACCAGCCACCGGGCCATGGGCGCCGACGAGCTGGCGGCGATCGCGGTCGAGGTCTTCGGGCCGGACCGGGTGCAGGTGGAGCCCCGCCTGGACGACGCGCTGGAGGCGGCCGTCACCCTTGCGGAGGAAGAGGCCGAATACGGAGGGGCCGGCGTCCTGGTGACCGGTTCCGTGATCACGGTGGGCGAGGCCCGCCTGCTGTTCAAGAAGGGCTGAGGAATCGATGCGCACGCTCTGCGCGAGCACGCTGATCGGTGAATTCTTCATCGTCGGCTTCGCGGGCCTGGTGGCCATGAAGAACCCGGACCTGACCCAGGCCCAGGTGTGGACGGTCTGCGGTGTGACGATGCTGGTGTCGGTGCTGCTGTGCGGGATGCTGTCGCGTCCGGGCGCGGTGCAGATCGGCTGGGCGCTGCAGATCGGGCTGATCGCGAGCGGCTTCGTGGTCCCGACGATGTTCTTCCTCGGCGCGGTCTTCGCGGGCCTGTGGTGGTGCTCGGTGCACTACGGCCGGAAGATCGACGCGATCAAGGCCAGCTGGGCCGCCCGTCAGGCGGAAGCCGCAGCTCCTGACGCTGCGTGACGGTTCACCGTTTCGGCCCTGTAGATTCGTCGCACCGCACCCTTTTGCCGCAAGGAGTTACCACATGACCCAGCGCACGCTCGTCATCCTCAAGCCCGACGCCGTACGCCGCGGGCTGGTCGGCGAGATCATCGGCCGCATCGAGCGGAAGGCCGGCTGGACCATTCCGGCGATGGAGCTGCGCACGCTGGACGCGGAGACCCTGGAGGCCCACTACGGCGAGCACAAGGGCAAGCCCTTCTACGAGCCCCTGATGGGCTTCATGGCGAGCGGCCCGGTCGTCGTCCTGGTCGTGGAAGGGGAACGCGCGATCGAGGGCGTCCGCCAGCTGGCCGGACCCACCGACCCGATCGCCGCGGCGCCCGGCTCCATCCGGGGGGACTTCGGCACCATCGTGCGCGAGAACCTGATCCACGCCTCGGATTCCGAGGAGTCCGCGGAGCGCGAGCTGAAGCTCTTCTTCCCGGCCCTCTGAGCGTAGCGGAGCATTCCCGAGCGCGCTTTCCTGACGAGACATCAGCCAAATAGCGCTCATGACCTGGGGCGACCGAAGTAATTTCGGTCGCCCTTCGGTATTCCCGGAGTCGCGCGGGAACGCATGGCAAGGACACGACGTCACCACTAAGGGGGCGGGTTGCCCGTCCGGCGCCATCGCCGGAGTCCCGTCGCGCGGTACCGGTACTCGCGGCCTTACGATGGGGCCTCCACCCACACACCCACCTCGCCGACCTGACAGCAGCCGCTATCAACTGGAAGGCCAGACGCTCCTCATGGGGAACAAGGGGAACAACATGTCGTTCATCGGCCGTGACATGGCGATCGACCTCGGGACCGCCAACACGCTGGTGTACGTGAGGGGCCGGGGAATCGTTCTGAACGAGCCGTCCGTGGTCGCCATCAACACGAACACCGGTGGAATCCTGGCGGTCGGCTCCGAGGCGAAGAAGATGATCGGGCGCACGCCCGGCAACATCGTCGCCGTACGGCCCCTCAAGGACGGCGTGATCGCCGACTTCGAGATCACCGAGCGCATGCTCCGGTACTTCATCCTCAAGATCCACAAGCGCCGCTACCTGGCGCGCCCGCGCGTCGTGGTCTGCGTGCCCTCCGGCATCACCGGAGTGGAGCGGCGCGCCGTCATCGAGGCGTCCACGCAGGCCGGCGCCCGCCAGGTGCACATCATCGAGGAGCCCATGGCCGCCGCCATCGGCTCGGGCCTGCCCGTCCACGAGGCCACCGGCAACATGGTCGTGGACATCGGCGGCGGCACCACCGAGGTCGCCGTCATCTCCCTCGGCGGAATCGTCACGGCGCAGTCCATCCGTGTGGCCGGCGACGAGCTGGACAACGCGATCATCCAGCACATCAAGAAGGAGTACTCGCTCCTCCTCGGCGAACGCACCGCCGAGCAGATCAAGATCACCATCGGTTCGGCGTACGACCTCGACAAGGACGAGCACACCGAGATCCGCGGCCGCGACCTGGTCTCCGGCCTCCCGAAGACCGTCGTCATCTCGGCGGCCGAGGTGCGCAAGGCCATCGAGGAGCCGGTCAACTCCATCGTCGACGCCGTCAAGACCACCCTCGACAAGTGCCCGCCGGAACTCTCCGGCGACATCATGGACCGCGGCATCGTCCTCACCGGCGGCGGCGCCCTGCTCCGCGGCCTCGACGAGCGGCTGCGCCGCGAGACGGGCATGCCCATCCACATTGCCGAGGACCCCCTCGACTCCGTGGCCCTCGGCTCCGGCAAGTGCGTCGAGGAGTTCGAAGCCCTCCAGCAGGTCCTGGACGCCCAGCCCCGGCGGTGACCAAAACCCCTCCAACGGGGCAAGCGGAACACAAGGATCCGCCGTACGGGTGCTACCGCGCCCGTGCGGCGGATCGTTGATATACAGGCACAGTCCGGTGCAGCCCCGGCTCCGCCGGAGCGGCTCCGCCGCACGGGTTTTCTACGAGGAAGGCACGGCCGCCGCACGTGAGGGACACACGAGAGAGCCGGCTGCTCCTGGTGCTGCTGATCGCCATCGCGTTCGCATTGATCACGGTGGACATCAGAGCGGGCGAGGAGTCACCGGTGGACGGTGCCCGCAAGGCCGCCGCAGCGGTCTTCGGCCCGGTCGAGAAGGGCGTGGCGACCGCGGTGGACCCGGTCGCCAACGCCATAGGGGCCGTACGCGACTCCGACGAGCGCCACAACCGCATCACCCGGCTGGAGCGCGAGAACGCCCTCCTGAAGACCAGGATGGGCAGCGACGAGCGGGCCAAGAGCCGCATCCGCGAACTCGACGAGATGCTCAAGCGGGCCGGCGCCGGACAGTACGGCATCAAGGGCGCCGAGGTCATCGCCATAGGAGCGGCCCAGGGCTTCTCCTGGACCGTCACCATCGACGCCGGCAGCAAGGACGGCATCGAACGCGACATGACCGTCCTCAACGGCGACGGACTCGTCGGCCGCGTCACCACCGTCGGCCCCGACACCTCCACCGTCCTCCTCGCCAGCGACCCCGACTTCACCGTCGGCACCCGTCTGGAGCAGAGCGGCGAACTCGGTTTCGCCACCGGCCAGGGCGACCGCCCCCTGTCCGTCCAGATGCTCAACGGCCGCGCCCGGGTCAGCCCCGGCGACCGCCTGGTCACCTTCGGCTCCCGCGCCAACAAGCCCTTCGTGCCCGGCGTCCCCCTCGGCGAGGTCGTCCGCGTCGACGCCTCCAACGGCGGCCTCACCCGCACCATCCACGTCCGCCCCTTCGTCGGCTTCTCCCGCCTCGACATCGTCGGTGTGGTCGTCATGCCGCCCCGCGAAGACCCGCGCGACACCGTCCTGCCCCCCAAGCCCGAACCCCCCAAGCCCACGCCGACGGTCACCGTCACGGTCACGCCCTCCCCGAGCGTCTCCGGCCGGCCCGCGGACGAGGAGGAACGCTGAGCCATGCGCTTCAACCGGATCCTGCTCTCCGCCACCCTCGTCGTGGTCGCCCTCGTCCTCCAGGTCACCATCCTGGGAAGGCTCCAGCTCCCCGGCGCCGTCCCCGACCTGATGCTGCTGACCGTCGTCTCCCTCTCCCTGGTGTACGGACCCACCTCCGGAGCCCTCATCGGCTTCGGCGCCGGACTCCTCGCCGACCTCGCCCCGCCCGCCGACCACGCCGCCGGCCGCTACGCCCTCGTGCTGTGCACCATCGGCTACCTGGTCGGCCTCGCCCGCCCCGACAGCGGCCGGTTCCGCTCCGCCTGGGGCCCCATGCTGACCGTCCTTGCCGCGGCCGCCGGATCGATCATGCTCTACGTCGGGGTCGGCGCCCTCGTCGGCGACACCGCCGAACGCCACGTGGGCCTCGGCGGACTCCTGTTCACCGCCGTCCTCTACGACCTCCTGCTCGCCCCCTTCACCGTGCCGTGGATCATGGCCCTGGCCCGCCGCGCCGAGAACGACCCCATGGCCGTCGAAGCCAACGGGGGCCCGCCGCAGGGAGCCGACGTGTCCACCGGCTGGCTCGCCGGTGGCACCGGCCTCCGGATCGGCAGCCAGCGCGGCGGCCTCAGGCTGCGCACCGCCCGCGGCCGCGCCAACCGCGCCGTCCGGATAAGGGGCGTCAAAGGCGTGAAGAACGTCAAGAAGCTGTGACGGGGGAGCACCAGGCATGACCAACATTCCCGAGACCGGCCGCACCCCCCGGGTGCAGATCCGGCTCGTCATCATCCAGATCCTCGTCTTCTCCCTGCTCGCCACCCTCGGCGGCCGGCTCTGGTACCTCCAGATCCGCAACGGCCACGAGTACGCCGACGAGGCCCGCAGCAACCACGTCCAGCGCGTGGTGCAACCCGCCGTCCGCGGCGATGTCCTCGACGCCCGCGGCGTCCCCCTCGCCGACAACGAGACCCGCCTCGTCGTCTCCGCCTCCCGCACCGAACTCATGCGGATAAAGGACCGGGGCAAGGCCGTCCTGACCCGCCTCGCCGGAGTCCTGGACATGAAGCCGCAGGACGTCATGGACAAGATCCGGCTCTGCGACTCCCAGACCCCCAAGCCCTGCTGGAACGGCTCCCCCTACCAGCCCATCCCGGTCACCATGGAGGCCACCACCCAGCAGGCCCTCCAGATCCGCGAACGCCCCGAGGACTTCCCCGGCATCACCGCCGAACCCACCGCCGTACGCCGCTACCCGGCCGTCGGCGGCGGCCGCACCGCCCAGGTCCTCGGCTACCTCTCGCCCGTCACCGACGACGAGATCCAGAAGGCCAAGGACACCGACTCGCCCCACCTGCGCTCCGACCAGGTCGGCCGCTCCGGCATCGAGCGCACGTACGACAAGGAGCTGCGCGGCAAGGCACAGGTGACCTCCTACGAGGTCGACAACCTCGGCCGCGTCATGGGCGAGACCAAGTCCGACCCCGGCGTCGCCGGATCCACCCTCGTCACCAGCATCGACGCCCGCGTCCAGGCCGTCGCCGAATACGAGCTCGCCGAGGCGATGAAGGTCGTCCGCAACGAGACCGACAACATCACCGGCCGCAAGTACGAAGCCGACTCCGGCGCCGTCGTCGTCATGGAGACCAAGACCGGCCGCGTCGTCGCCATGGCCTCCCAGCCCGACTACGACCCCAACGTCTGGGTCGGCGGGATCTCCGGCAAGGACTACGCCAAGTTCACCAGCAAGGACTCCAACTACCCCCTGCTCAACCGGGCCATCCAGGGCCAGGCCCCCGCCGGCTCCATCTTCAAGGTCGTCTCCGCGAGCGCCGCCGTCCGCGCCGGCTACGCCTTCGACGACAAGTACAACTGCAGCGCCTCCTACAACATGGGCGGCCGCAGCTTCGCGAACTTCGAGTCCAAGGGCCACGGCCCCATCACCCTCGGCGAAGCCCTCAAGTTCTCCTGCAACACCGTCTTCTACGCCCTCGGCCACAAGGAATGGCAGCGCGACGGCGGCCTCGAACCCAAGAACCCGCACGACTGGTTCTACAAGACCGCCCGCGAGTTCGGACTCGGCTCCGAGACCCACATCGACCTGCCCAACGAGGTCACCGGCCGCATCCCCGACCGCCACTGGAAGCAGAGCTTCTGGGAGGCCAACAAGGACTCCTGGTGCAAGCAGGGCAAGAAGGGCGGCACCTACGTCGAGCAGATCGCCTACGAGAGCTGCCTCGAAGGCAACCAGCTCAAGGCCTACGACAGCATCAACTTCGCCATCGGCCAGGGCGACGTCCTCGTCACCCCCATCCAGATGGCCACCGCCTACGCCGCCATCAGCAACGGCGGCACCCTCTACAACCCCACCGTCGGCAAGGCCGTCGTCAGCCCCCAGGGCCGGATCGAGGAGATCAAGCCCCAGGCCCACGGCAAGCTCCCCGTCGACGCCAAGACCATCAGCGACCTCGACAAGGGCCTGCGCATGGTCGTCGAACCCGGCGGCACCGCCGCCTGGCGCTTCATCGGCTGGCCCCTGGACAAGATCCCGCTGCGCGCCAAGACCGGCACCGCCCAGGTCTACGGCAAGCAGACCACCTCGTGGCTCGCGACCTACAGCGACGACTTCACCATCGTGATGACGATCTCCCAGGGCGGCACCGGCTCCGGCGCCTCCGGCCCCGCCGTCCGCAACATCTACAACGCGATGTACGGGCTCACCATGGACGGCAAGGAGACCGGCAAGGCCCTCCTGCCCAGGCCGCAGACCCAGCTGCCCACCGTCCACCCCGACGGCACCATCGACTCCCCCGAGATCAAGCCGTACGTGCCCCCGTCCCCGGAGGAGCTGGCGCCGCCCGCGCTCGCCGGCCCGCCGCCCCTGCGGCATGACTGAGACGTGATGATGCAGACCGCCAACAACTTCTCCGTATCCCGGTACGCGCCCCAGAAGGGCACGCTCGCCCGGCTGACGGCGCGCGACTCGGTCCTGCGCCGGCTCGACTGGCCGATACTGCTGTCGGCGCTCGCCCTGTCCCTGACCGGCGCCCTGCTGGTGTGGTCCGCCACCCGCCACCGGGACACCCTCAACCAGGGCGACCCGCAGTACTTCCTGTGGCGCCACCTGCTCAACACCGGCATCGGCCTCGTCCTGATGATCGCGACGGTCCTCCTCGGCCACCGCAACCTGCGCGGCGCCGTCCCGGTCCTCTACGGCCTCTCGCTCCTCCTCGTCACCGCCGTGCTCACCCCGCTCGGCGCCACCATCAACGGCGCCCACGCCTGGATCGTCATCGGCGGCGGCTTCTCGCTCCAGCCCTCGGAATTCGTGAAGGTCACGATCATCCTGGTGATGGCGATGCTGCTGGCGGCCCGGGTCGACGCGGGCGACCTCGTACACCCCGAACACCGCACCGTGGTCAAGGCCCTCTGCCTGGCCGCCGCCCCCATGGGCATCGTCATGCTGATGCCCGACCTCGGATCCGTCATGGTGATGGTCGTCATCGTGCTCGGCGTCCTGCTGGCCTCCGGCGCCTCCAACCGCTGGGTCCTCGGCCTGATGGGCACCGGCGCGGCCGGAGCCGTCCTCATCTGGCAGCTCGGCGTCCTCGACCAGTACCAGATCAACCGCTTCGCCGCCTTCGCCAACCCCGAGCTCGACCCCTCCGGCGCCGGCTACAACACCAACCAGGCCCGCATCGCCATCGGCGGCGGCGGCCTGACCGGATCCGGCCTCTTCAAGGGCCCCCAGACCACCGGACAGTTCGTCCCCGAACAGCAGACCGACTTCGTGTTCACCGTCGCGGGCGAGGAACTCGGCTTCGTCGGCGGCATCCTCATCCTCGGCCTCCTCGGCGTCGTCCTCTGGCGCGCCTGCATGATCGCCCGCGCCACCACCGAGCTGTACGGCACCATCGTGGCCGCCGGAATCATCGCCTGGTTCGCCTTCCAGGCCTTCGAGAACATCGGGATGAACCTCGGCATCATGCCCGTCGCCGGCCTGCCCCTGCCCTTCGTCTCCTACGGAGGCTCGTCGATGTTCGCCGTCTGGGTGGCCGTCGGACTACTCCAGTCGATCAAGGTGCAACGGCCCCTGTCCGCCTGAACCCGGCCCTGGTGCCGCCCCACAAGGGCGGCACCAGGCCACCATCCGGCACAACCGCGCCGAATCCGCCGCGCGCCCCCGCGCCGCGGACCGTTCAGGACTAGATTCGATCCATGGCGGACACGAAGCGCGAGATCGAGCGGAAATTCGAGTTCACGAAGCCCAAGGCGGAGCGGCGCGGGGTCCCCGACCTCACCGGCACGGCCGGCATCGCCGCCGTGACCGACCAGGGCACCGCCGACCTCGACGCCGTCTACTACGACACCCCCGACCAGCGGCTCGCCGCCGACGGCATCACCCTGCGCCGCCGCACCGGCGGCCACGACGCCGGCTGGCACCTCAAACTCCCCGTCGCCCCCGGCATCCGCGACGAGATCACCGCCGCCCTCGGCGACACCGTGCCCGCCCCGCTCGCCGCCCTCGTCCGCTCCCGCGTCCGCGACGCCCGACTCGAACCGCAGGTCCGGCTGCTCTCCTCCCGCAAGGTCAGCCACCTCCTCGACGCCGACGGCAGCCTCCTCGCCGAACTCAGCACCGACGCGGTCACCGCCGAACACCAGGACACCACCGCCACCTGGACCGAGGTCGAGGTCGAACTCGCCGACGACACCGACCCCGCCCTCCTCGACGCCGTCGAGACCGTCTTCGCGAAAGCCGGACTCAAGGTCTCCGACGCCCCCTCCAAACTCGCCCGCGCCCTCGCCGAAACCGGCGCCGAACCCCCCGCCCGCCCCGCCCCCGACCCGGCCGCCGAAGGCACCGCAGGCGCCCACGTCCTCGCGTACCTGCGCGAACAGGTCGACGCCCTGGTCGCCTACGACCCCGCCGTACGGCGCGGCCAGCCCGACTCCGTCCACCAGATGCGCGTGGCCGCCCGCCGCCTGCGCAGCGCCTTCAAGACCTACCGCAAGGTCCTCGACCGCCAGGTCACCGACCCCCTCGGCGAGGAACTGCGCCGGCTCGGCGCGGAACTCGGCGCCGACCGCGACCGGGAGGTCCTCCACGACCACCTGCGGACCGCCCTCGCCGACCTCCCCCGCACCCTCCTCGCCGGACCCGTCCGCGGACGCCTGCGCACCTGGAACAACGCCCGCCGCTCCACTGCCCGCCGCCTCGCCCTCGGAGCCCTCGACAGTCCCCGCCACCTCGCCCTCCTCGACGCCCTCGAAGCCCTCCTCGCCGACCCGCCGCTGCTGCCCGGCGCCGCGAAGCCCGCCACCGGCGCCCTGCCCAAGGCGATGCTCCGCGACTACGGCAGGCTCGCCTCCCGCATCGACCACGCCCTCGCCCTGACCCCCGGCGAAGGGGCCGACCACGCCCTGCACGACGCCCGCAAGGCCGCCAAACGCGCCCGCTACGCCGGCGAGGCCGCCGAAGCCGCCCTCGGCAGGCCCGCCAAGGACTTCGCCAAGGCCATGAAATCCGTCCAGACCCTGCTCGGCGAACACCAGGACAGCGTGGTCGCCCGCACCGCCCTGCGCGACCTGGCCCACCAGGCCCACGGCTCCGGCGAGCCCTCCTTCACCTGGGGCCTGCTCCACGGCCGCGAAGAAGCACGGGCCGAACGCATCGAACGCGAGCTCCCGGACACCTGGGCCCGCGCCGCCGACCCCCGGCTGCGGGCCGCCCTGAAGTGATCACGTGGGCAGGGGCCACCCGGCCCTCAAGGTACGCTTGAGAGTCGCCCCCTGCCCGCTTCACGAAAGTCGCGTGATGTCCGAGTCGGTCTTCCCACAGCTCGAAGCTCTGCTCCCGCATGTGCAGAAGCCCATCCAGTACGTCGGTGGTGAGCTCAATTCCACCGTGAAGCCGTGGGAGTCCTGTGACGTCCGCTGGGCGCTCATGTACCCGGACGCCTACGAGGTCGGCCTGCCCAACCAGGGCGTCATGATCCTCTACGAAGTGCTGAACGAGCGCGAGGGCGTCCTCGCCGAGCGCACGTACTCGGTGTGGCCGGACCTGGAAGCCCTGATGCGCGAGCACCAGGTGCCCCAGTTCACCGTGGACAGCCACCGCCCCGTCTCGGCCTTCGACGTGTTCGGCCTGTCCTTCTCCACGGAGCTGGGCTACACGAACATGCTCACGGCCCTGGACCTCGCGGGCATCCCGCTGGAGGCGAAGAACCGCACCGTCGACCACCCCATCGTCCTCGCGGGCGGCCACGCGGCCTTCAACCCCGAGCCGATCGCGGAGTTCATCGACTGCGCGGTCATCGGCGACGGCGAGCAGGCCGTCCTCGACATGACCGAGATCATCCGCACCTGGAAGGCCGAGGGCCGCCCGGGCGGACGCGAAGAGGTCCTGCTGCGCCTCGCGAAGACCGGCAACGTCTACGTGCCGGGCTTCTACGACGTCGAGTACCTGGAGGACGGCCGCATCGGCCGTGTCGTCCCGAACCGCTCCGGTGTTCCGTGGCGCGTCTCCAAGCACACCGTCATGGACCTCGACGAGTGGCCCTACCCCAAGCAGCCCCTGGTCCCGCTCGCCGAGACCGTCCACGAGCGCATGTCCGTGGAGATCTTCCGCGGCTGCACCCGCGGATGCCGTTTCTGCCAGGCCGGCATGATCACGCGCCCCGTGCGGGAGCGAAGCATCACCGGCATCGGCGAAATGGTCGAGAAGGGCCTCAAGGCGACGGGCTTCGAGGAGGTCGGCCTGCTCTCCCTGTCCTCCGCGGACCACACGGAGATCGCCGACATCGCCAAGGGCCTGGCGGACCGCTACACGGACGACAAGGTGGGCCTGTCCCTCCCGTCGACCCGCGTGGACGCGTTCAACGTGGACCTGGCGAACGAGCTGACCCGCAACGGCCGCCGGTCGGGCCTGACCTTCGCCCCCGAGGGCGGCTCCGAGCGCATGCGCAAGGTCATCAACAAGATGGTCTCGGAAGAGGACCTGATCCGCACCGTCGCCACCGCGTACGGCAACGGCTGGCGCCAGGTGAAGCTGTACTTCATGTGCGGCCTGCCGACCGAGACCGACGAGGACGTCCTCCAGATCGGCGACATGGCGGTCAACGTCATCGCCAAGGGCCGCGAGGTCTCCGGCCAGAACGACATCCGCTGCACCGTCTCCATCGGCGGCTTCGTCCCCAAGCCGCACACCCCGTTCCAGTGGGCGCCGCAGCTCTCGGCCGAGGAGACGGACGCCCGCCTCGGCAAGCTCCGCGACAAGATCCGCGGCGACAAGAAGTACGGCCGCTCCATCGGCTTCCGCTACCACGACGGCAAGCCGGGCATCGTCGAGGGCCTCCTCTCGCGCGGCGACCGCCGCATCGGCGACGTCATCCGCGCGGTCTACGAGGACGGCGGCCGCTTCGACGGCTGGCGCGAGCACTTCTCGTACGACCGCTGGATGCAGGCCGCGGAGAAGACCCTGCCGGCGTACGGCGTGGACGTGGCCTGGTACACGACCCGCGAGCGCACGTACGAGGAGGTCCTGCCCTGGGACCACCTGGACTCGGGCCTGGACAAGGACTGGCTCTGGGAGGACTGGCAGGACGCCCTCGACGAGACCGAGGTCGACGACTGCCGCTGGACGCCGTGCTTCGACTGCGGCGTGTGTCCTGCGCTCCAGACCGAGATCCAGATCGGACCGACGGGCAAGAAGCTGCTCCCGCTGAGCGTGGTGGGCGGTAGCCCCAAGTCGTGACGTCGAGTGAATGCCCCTGTCGCCAGGCGGGGGCATTCACTGTTTTCCGAGCCCGGCCGCAAAACCGTCCCTGGTGATCACGAGCCGTCGGCGTGCGTCCTCGGGTATGACGAGCTGCGTATGGACCTCTGGGGCGCGGACCTTCCGGACCTTGGTCCTCGTGACCTTGCAGGTGATGCCCGCGCGGACCAGGTCCTTGGCCATTCCCTCGATTCCGTGCTCGGCCCAGGAATCGCGAAAGGTATGGCCCGTCCGCGTCAGAAGCCACTGGCCGTCGACATACTCCCGGACTTGCACGGGTTCGTCCCCGAGCGCGGACAGGACCTCTTCCATGACCCGGCTGTAGACGACCCGAGGGTCGGGCGCTCCCCGCCCGCCTCCCCGGCACGCGCGGCACCGAAGGTATTCATAGGTCCTGGAGGCCGATCTGGTCCGTTGCGCGACCATGTTGGTGCCGCAATCGGAACAGACGAGGACGCCCAGGAACCTGGTGGCCCCGTCCGGCCGGCGGGTCGGCTGGGACGTGCCGCGCCGGTCGAGGGCGGTTTGCAGCTCTTGGAACTGCTCTGCAGTGAAGATTCCGTCAGCGACGCGGATCGGATGGCCGTCCCTTCCGAGTACCGGCTTCGAACGGCGGACGCCGCCCTTCTTGTCCTCTTCCACCCGGTACCCGAGGAGGGCCGGGTTGCGGAGCCTGCGAAGGAGCGTGCTGGTGGTGAGCCCCGGGCCGCAGACACCGGCGCGCACCAGCACCCGTGCCAGACGTTGGGCCGAGGCGCCGCTCAGGATCCTGTCCCGGCACCAGCGCAGCGCGCGCTGTGCGCGCTCGTCGATGGTGAGGACGCACTTGCCTTCTGAGTCCCGCGTGGTGGTGTAGCCGTACGCGGGTTTGCCGACGAGCCACGTACTCTGCGTCTTCGCGTGGCTCCAGAGGCCGGCGACCCGGGTGCCGGTGCAGGCCGCCTCGACCTCGGCGGCACTGCTGACGATCTCGGCAAGTGCCTTCCCCGCTTCTGTGGTCAGGTCGACCGGGTCATTCTTCGATACCAGATTTTTTCCGTACTCCAAGCACCAGGTGATCATCGTGGTCAAGTCGGCGACTTTTCTCACCAGGCGGTCCATCTTCCAGAACAACAGCACGTCGAATTCGGGAATCCTGTCCCGGAGCCAAGGGCCCAGTTGTGGACGCCGCCAGGGCGGCACCTTCGTCGCGGAGACGTTCAGGTCGCGGGCTACCCCCACGACCCGGTATCCCCGCTCCCGGGCGAGCAGGCGAAGGTCGAGTTCCTGGCGTACGGGCGAGGTGGTGGTTTCGGTGAGCACCGACAACCGTACGGACAACAGGGCCCTGGGTGCGTCGGTGGGCAGCGCGAGTGCATCTCTTTGCAACTCGGCGAGAAGGTCCTTTTCCGCGGCGGTCCACGTGTAGACCGTTTGGCGTGTGCTCATATGAGGGAGGCTAGGGATTCCGGGGCGGTGGCACAGGGGATTGGAAACAGTTGCTCGAATCTGTCGACCTCTGGCGGACCGTGTTTTTGGTTGATGAAATGTCAAATTATCTGTAGGGGGGTCGGTCGACCGGCAGGACCCCGGCGCAACGGATGGCCGGGTTCTGGTGTCCTTAGCGGCATGCAGATGGAGAAGTCGCAGGCCGTGCCGGGTGGGGGCGGGTGTCTGACCGGGGTGGTCAGGGTGCCCGTGAAGGTCGTCGCCGTGCTCGTGGTGCTGCCCGTGCGGGCCCTGTGGGACCTGCTCGTGGTGGGGGCGCGGGCTGCGCAGAGGCATGTGCTGGCGCCGCTCGGCAGGGGGGCCGGGTGGGTGCTCCTGCGGGTGTGGCGGTACCTGCTGCGGCCGCTGCTGCTCGTCCTCTTCTACTGGCCCTGGGTCGGGTTGTGGCGGTACCTCCTCGCGCCCGGATACCGGTACCTGCTGCGGCCCCTCGGGCTGGCGGCCGCCTGGCTGTGCGTCGCCCTCGGGCGGTACGTGCTGGTGCCCGTCGGGACCGGGATCGCGTGGACGCTGCGGCACCTGGTGGTACTGCCTTCGGGGTGGCTGTACCGGGAGGTGCTGACGCCCGTCGGGCACGGGCTGCGGTGGCTGGTGCGGGGGCTGTGCACGGTGGTGTTCGTGTGGCCCTGGGTGGGGTTGTGGCGGTACGTGCTCGTCCCGGTAGGCCACGGGCTGGTGTGGGCGGGGCGGTACGTGGTCCTGCCGCCGCTCTCCCTGCTGTACCGGTACGTCCTCCTGCCGCTCGGTGAGGTCCTCGTCGCCGCCTGGCACATCGCCGGCCGGATCCTGCGCGCCCTCGGCCGCGGGCTGCGCCGGCTGTGGCGCGGCTGGGTCGCCCGGCCCGCCGCGTGGGCGTACCGGCAGGTGGCCACACCCGTCGGGCACGCCGTCCGCGAGGTGTGGCGCACCGCCCGCGCCGCGGTGCGCGAGGCGCGGGCCGAGGTGCGTCGCGTGCTGTTCGGGGGCCCGCCGGGGGAACCGGCGAGGTCACGGGCGCGTACTCTGGGTAGTACGACAGCCGCCGACGCGGCACCCGCTCCCGAGATCTCCCTGCACGAACGGCGGGGGTGAGCCGGACGGGTCGACGGACCTCAGGGCGGCGCGCGAGCCGCGACGCCCCGCACAAGGAGAAGAACCACTGGGCAAGCGACAGCCCGAAGGCCCGCCTCCCGCACCGGTGGTGCAGCGCATCCGACTGCGCTACACCAAGCGTGGCCGCCTCCGGTTCACCAGCCACCGAGACTTCCAGCGCGCGTTCGAGCGGGCCCTGCGCCGCGCCGAGGTGCCCATGGCGTACTCGGCGGGCTTCACCCCGCACCCCCGCGTCTCGTACGCGAACGCCGCTCCCACCGGGACCGGCAGTGAGGCCGAGTACCTGGAGATCGGCCTCGCCCAGCACCGCGACCCCGAGAAGCTCCGCGAGCTGCTCGACGAGTCGATGCCGGTCGGCCTGGACATCGTCGACGCCGTCGAGGCCCGGACCTCCGGGCTCGCGGACCGGCTGACGGCCTCCGTGTGGGAGCTGCGCCTGGAGCGCGTGGAGCCCGCCGACGCCGCGCGGGCCGTGG
Source organism: Streptomyces sp. NPDC090077 (assembly GCF_044747545.1). Classification (NCBI taxonomy): domain Bacteria; kingdom Bacillati; phylum Actinomycetota; class Actinomycetes; order Kitasatosporales; family Streptomycetaceae; genus Streptomyces; species Streptomyces sp. NPDC090077. The sequence continues at coordinate 50,163 of NZ_JBIVEG010000025.1, read as the reverse complement.
AGGCCTTCCTCGCCGCCGAGACGGTCGAGGTGCAGCGCCGTACCAAGAACGGCATGCGGACGTTCGACACCCGCGGCGCCGTCGTCAGCCTCGAGGCGCTTCCTGCCCAGGTTGATAGGCCGCTGGACAATGCCTGTGCGATACTGCGGCTGGTTGTTCGGCATTTGACACCTGCCGTGCGACCCGACGACGTCCTGTCCGGTCTCCAAGCTGTGGCCGACCTGGCGCCGCCGGTCCCCGCAGCGGTGACCAGGCTGGCGCAGGGGCTCTTCGACGAGGAGTCCGGCACGGTGACCGACCCGCTCGCGCCCGACCGCGAGGCTGTCACGGCCGCCCCACCCACGGCCGCCGTGAACGCCGACGCGAAGGCGCCGGAAGGTCCCGCCGCGTAGGGATCGTCGTCGTCGCGCCGCCCTGGCACTCGGGAGCCACCTGGGTCGGGCAGCGCATTGACCTGAAGACTTCCGCCAGGCCGTACGGACAACACGTACGGAACCGGCGGCCATGGACTACAGCTCCCGTGAGGCGAACGCGCCCCGGAGGCCGGCTCCGCGCCCCTCGCGCGGGGTCGTGCCGGACCGGACGTCAGCCGCGGCGCCCGGGAGCGTGACGGGAGAACCGCCCGCATGCTCAACAACGAAAACGAGAACACCCCCGCCGCCGACACCGGCAGCCCCAGCGACAACCTGCCTCCGCGCAGGCGTCGCCGCGCGGCTTCCCGGCCGGCCGGCCCGCCCGGCGGCGTCGTCGAGACGCCGGTGGAGGCCGCTCCGGCCGCTGCGCCGGTCGTGGAGGAGGCTCCGGCCGCTCCCGCGCCGCGTGCCCGCCGTCGTGCCACCCGCGCCGCCACCGCTCCGGCCGCTGTCGCCGAGTCGGCCGAGGCCGTGGTGGAGGCCGCTCCGGCCGCTGCGCCGGTCGTGGAGGAGGCTCCGGCCGCTCCTGCGCCGCGTGCCCGTCGCCGTGCGACCCGTGCCGCCACCGCTCCGGTCGCCGAGGCCGTTGCCGAGGCCGAGGCCGCCCCGGCCCCCGTGGTGGAGGAGGAGGCTCCGGCCGCTCCCGCGCCGCGTGCCCGCCGTCGTGCCACCCGTGCGACCACCGCTCCGGCCGTCGTCGCCGAGGCCGCCGAGGCCGTGGTGGAGGCCGCTCCGGCCGCCGCGCCGGCCCCCGTGGTGGAGGAGGAGGCTCCGGCCGCCCCTGCGCCGCGTGCCCGTCGCCGTGCCACCCGCGCCGTCGCCGCTCCGGCCGTCGTCGCCGAGTCCGCCGAGGCCGTGGTGGAGGCCGCTCCGGCCGCCGCGCCGGCCCCCGTGGTGGAGGAGGAGGCTCCGGCCGCTCCCGCGCCGCGTGCCCGTCGCCGTGCCACCCGCGCCGTCGCCGCTCCGGCCGCCGTGACCGAGCCCGCCCCGGTCGTGGAGGAAGAGGAGGAGGCCGAGGAAGAGGTGCAGGCCGTCGTGGCCGAGGCCCCCAAGGCCACCCGCGCCGTCACCGTCGCCGACGCCGTGGACGCCCCCAAGCGCGGCCGCCGCCGCGTCACCCGTTCCTCCGCCCCGGCTGCTCCGGCCGCCGCCGCGCAGCCCGTGGCCGCCGAGGAGCCGGAGGCCGCTCCGGCCGGCCGTCGCCGTGCCGCGCGTCCCGCCGTGGCCGTCTTCCAGGCCCCGGTGTTCGCCGAGCCGATGTTCCAGACCCCGGAGACCGCGGCCATGGCCGCTGCGGCCGCTGCCGCCGCCGCTTCGGTGGAGGAGGCCGAGGAGGAGGAAGAGGCCGAGGCCGCCGCCGAGGTCCAGGCCCCCGCCGCGCAGCCGGCCGGCCGTCGCCGCCGCCGTCGCGGTGCCGCCGAGCCCGTGGCCCCGGCCGTCGAGCCGGAGCTCGTGGAGGAGGAGCCGGAGGCCGAGGCCGACGGCTTCGACGAGGACGAGTCCGACGAGTCGGGCGAGCGTCCCTCGCGCCGCCGCCGTCGCGGTGGCCGTCGCCGCCGTCGCGGTGAGGCCGCCGACCTGGACGAGTCCGCGTACGAGGAGACCGAGGGCGAGGCCGCCGCACAGGAGGCCGAGCCGCAGGAAGCCGACCAGGAGGACGAGGACGAGGACGCCGACGAGGCCCTCGGTTCCACCTCCAGCCGTCGTCGCCGTCGTCGTCGCCGCCGCAGCGGTGACGGTGCCGTCGAGGTCGAGGCGGGCGAGGAGGACGGTGTCCGCACCGTGCTCAAGGTCCGCGAGCCGCGCCCGGCGCGCGAGAAGGCCGAGCCGTCCGACGAGGTGCAGTCCATCAAGGGCTCGACCCGTCTGGAGGCGAAGAAGCAGCGCCGTCGTGAGGGCCGCGAGCAGGGCCGCCGCCGTGTGCCGATCATCACCGAGGCCGAGTTCCTGGCCCGCCGTGAGGCCGTCGAGCGCGTGATGGTCGTCCGCCAGTCCGGTGAGCGCACCCAGATCGGCGTCCTCGAGGACAACGTGCTCGTCGAGCACTACGTCAACAAGGAAGAGGCCACCTCGTACGTCGGCAACGTCTACCTGGGCAAGGTCCAGAACGTGCTGCCGTCGATGGAGGCCGCCTTCATCGACATCGGCAAGGGCCGCAACGCCGTCCTGTACGCCGGTGAGGTCAACTTCGAGGCGCTCGGCATGGCCAACGGGCCGCGTCGCATCGAGTCCGCCCTGAAGTCCGGCCAGTCGGTCCTGGTGCAGGTCACCAAGGACCCGATCGGCCACAAGGGCGCCCGTCTGACCAGCCAGGTCTCGCTGCCCGGCCGCTACCTGGTCTACGTGCCCGAGGGCTCGATGACCGGCATCAGCCGCAAGCTGCCCGACACCGAGCGCGCGCGCCTGAAGACCATCCTCAAGAAGATCGTCCCCGAGGACGCGGGCGTCATCGTGCGCACCGCGGCCGAGGGTGCGAGCGAGGAGGAGCTGCGCCGCGACGTCGAGCGTCTGCAGGCGCAGTGGGAGGACATCCAGAAGAAGTCGAAGCAGATCACGACCTCGTCGCCGAGCCTGCTGTACGGCGAGCCGGACATGACGGTCCGCGTCGTGCGCGACATCTTCAACGAGGACTTCTCCAAGGTCATCATCAGCGGTGACCAGGCGTGGGAGACCATCCACGGCTACGTGTCCCACGTGGCCCCGGACCTGGCCGACCGGCTGTCCCGCTGGACCTCCGAGGTCGATGTCTTCGCGACGTACCGGATCGACGAGCAGCTCGCCAAGGCGCTCGACCGCAAGGTGTGGCTGCCCTCGGGCGGTTCCCTCGTGATTGACAAGACCGAGGCGATGATCGTCATCGACGTCAACACCGGCAAGTTCACCGGTCAGGGCGGCAACCTCGAGGAGACCGTCACCAGGAACAACCTGGAGGCGGCCGAGGAGATCGTGCGCCAGCTGCGGCTGCGCGACCTGGGCGGCATCGTCGTCATCGACTTCATCGACATGGTCCTGGAGTCCAACCGCGACCTGGTGCTGCGGCGCATGCTGGAGTGCCTGGGCCGCGACCGTACGAAGCACCAGGTGGCCGAGGTCACCTCGCTGGGCCTGGTCCAGATGACCCGCAAGCGGGTGGGCCAGGGTCTGCTGGAGTCCTTCTCCGAGACCTGCGTCCACTGCAACGGCCGCGGTGTGATCGTGCACATGGAGACCCCGACCGCGGTCGGCGGCGGTGGCAACGGCAAGCGCGCCAAGCGTCGCGCCGGCCGCGCCCAGGAGCACGAGCACGAGCTGGAGACGGTCGAGACCGCCGAGGCCGAGGTGCTGGAGGCCGAGACCGAGGCCGAGGTGGCCGCGGAGCTCGCCGCGCCGCGGGCCCTTCCGGAGCCGGCGTTCGTGCCGGACGAGGAGCTGTACAGCAGCCCGGCCGAGGCCGAGGCCGCCGCGGGCATCAGCGGGCGCCGCAACCGTCGCCGCGCCACCCGCAAGGCGACCGCTCCGGCGGGTGCCCCGCGCGGTGCGGAGCGGTTCGCCGCCCCGGTGCCGGCCGCCCCCGCGCCGGTGGTCCCGGTGGTGGAGGACGCGCCGGTGACGGAGCCCGCGGACACGGTGCTGGAGCCGGCCGCCGAGGTCGTCGCCGAGGTCGTGGAGGCGGCCCCGGTGGTGGACGAGGCCGCGCCGAAGGGCCGTACCCGTCGCCGGGCGACCCGCAAGGCGACCGCCCCGGAGCCGGAGCCCGTCGTGGCCCCGGAGCCGGTGGTCGTGGCCGAGCCGGAGCCGGTCGTGGAGGCCGTCGTCGAGCCGGTCGCCGCTGAGCCGGCCGTCGTGTCCGAGCCCGAGCCCGTGGTCGCCGAGATCCCGGCCGAGCCCGTGGCGGAGGCCGCCCCGGCGCGTCCGCGCCGCCGTGCCGTGCGCAAGGCCACCGCGCCCGCGGGTGCGGCGGAGGCCGCGGTCGTGGTCGTCGAGGTCCCGGCCGCCGAGCCGGCCGCGGACACCGCCCCGGCCGAGGTCCCGGCCGACGGGGCGGAGGCCGAGGCCGAGGCGCCGGCGCCCGCCAAGAAGGCCGCCCGCAAGGCTCCGGCCAAGAAGGCGGCCACCACGGCGAAGAAGGCCCCGGCCAAGAAGGCGGCGGCAGCCAAGAAGACCGTCGCGAAGAAGGCGACGGCCAAGAAGACCACGGCGAAGCGGGCCACGAAGAAGACCGCGGCGGCGGAGCAGAGCGCTCCGTCCGTCACGGCTCCGACCGAGGCCTGACCCGTTCCGTGACCGTGGACCCCGCCTCCGGGCGGGGTCCACGGTGGCACGGGGCCCGGTTTGACCCTCCGGAACCAGCCCCGTAACCTAGACCGTCGGCGTGTCTTGGACGATTAACCGTTCAGTGTGCGTCGCGCTCCTGAGCACCTTCCTCCCGCGGGTCCGCGCAAGCGGCCGGCTTACGGGAGAGGCCGCTCGTCCAATCCGGATCACCGTGGGCCCAGGCCCGTGTGAGCGGCTGGCTTCAGGAGCATCCGTCCCGAGTGAGAGAGAGATCCGCGTGTACGCCATCGTGCGCAGCGGTGGTCGCCAGCACAAGGTTGCTGTCGGCGACATCGTTGAGGTTGACAAGATTTCCACTGCCAAGGCTGGCGACACGGTCGAGCTCTCGACCCTGCTCGTTGTCGACGGCGACGCCGTGACCAGCGACCCGTGGGTGCTGGCCGGGATCAAGGTCACGGCCGAGGTCGTGGACCACACCAAGGGCGCCAAGATCGACATCCTGCGCTACAAGAACAAGACCGGCTACCGCCGTCGCCAGGGTCACCGCCAGCAGTACACGGCGATCAAGGTCACCGGTATCCCCACGGCTGCGAAGTAAGAGGGACTGAGACATGGCACACAAGAAGGGCGCATCGTCCACCCGGAACGGGCGCGATTCCAATGCTCAGCGGCTCGGCGTGAAGCGCTTCGGCGGTCAGGTCGTCTCCGCCGGCGAGATCCTCGTCCGCCAGCGCGGCACCCACTTCCACCCGGGTGCGGGTGTCGGTCGCGGTGGCGACGACACGCTGTTCGCGCTGCTGCCGGGTGCGGTGCAGTTCGGTACGCACCGTGGCCGCAAGGTCGTCAACATCGTTCCGGCCGCCTGATCCAGCTCCTGCTGCATCACAAGCGTTCGTAACACCCCGAGGGCGGATCTCAGCTCTTCCCGGCACGCGCCGGGAAGAGAGGTCCGCCCTCGGCGCGTTGTCTCATAGACACGTTTAATGGGCAGCAAGGCCTGCCCGGGACATTCCCGTATGTATCTGGAGGAACACCCATGACCACCTTCGTGGACCGCGTCGAGCTGCACGTCGCCGCGGGTAACGGGGGCCACGGCTGCGCCTCCGTACACCGGGAGAAGTTCAAGCCGCTCGGCGGCCCCGACGGCGGCAACGGCGGCCGTGGCGGCGACGTCATCCTGGTGGTGGAGCAGGCGATCACCACCCTGCTGGACTACCACCACAGCCCGCACCGCAAGGCCACGAACGGCAAGCCCGGCGAGGGCGGCAACCGCTCCGGCAAGGACGGCCAGGACCTGGTCCTGCCCGTGCCGGACGGCACCGTGGTCCTCGACAAGCAGGGCAACGTGCTGGCCGACCTCGTCGGCCAGGGCACCACGTACGTCGCGGCCGAGGGCGGCCGCGGCGGCCTCGGCAACGCCGCGCTCTCCTCCGCCCGCCGCAAGGCGCCCGGCTTCGCCCTCCTCGGCGTCCCCGGCGACAGCGGCGACATCGTCCTGGAGCTGAAGACCGTCGCCGACGTGGCGCTGGTCGGCTTCCCCAGCGCCGGCAAGTCCTCGCTGATCTCGGTGCTCTCCGCCGCCAAGCCGAAGATCGCGGACTACCCCTTCACCACCCTCGTCCCGAACCTCGGCGTGGTCACGGCCGGCTCGACCGTCTACACCATCGCCGACGTCCCGGGTCTGATCCCCGGCGCCAGCCAGGGCAAGGGCCTCGGCCTGGAGTTCCTGCGCCACGTCGAGCGCTGCTCGGTCCTCGTGCACGTGCTGGACACCGCCACCCTGGAGACCGACCGCGACCCGGTGGCCGACCTCGACGTCATCGAGGAAGAGCTCAAGATCTACGGCGGCGGCCTGGAGAAGCGTCCGCGCCTCGTCGTCCTGAACAAGGTCGACATCCCCGACGGCCAGGACCTGGCGGACATGGTCCGTCCGGACCTGGAGGCCCGCGGCTACAAGGTCTTCGAGGTCTCCGCGGTCGCCCGTACGGGGCTGAAGGAGCTCTCCTACTTCCTCGCCGAGGTCGTCGCCAAGGCGCGTGCCCGCAAGCCCAAGCAGGAGGCGACCCGCATCGTCATCCGTCCGAAGGCCGTGGACGACGCGGGCTTCACCGTCGTCTACGACGAGGTGGAGGAGGTGTACCGGGTGCGCGGCGAGAAGCCGGAGCGCTGGGTGCGCCAGACCGACTTCAACAACGACGAGGCCGTCGGCTACCTCGCCGACCGGCTCAACCGCCTCGGTGTCGAGGACGCGCTGAAGAAGGCCGGTGCCAAGGCGGGCGACGGCGTCGCGATCGGTTCCGAGGAGAACGCGGTCGTGTTCGACTGGGAGCCGACCGTGATGGCCGGTGCCGAGATGCTGGGCCGCCGTGGTGAGGACCACCGCCTGGACGCTCCGCGTCCGGCGACCCAGCGCCGCAACGAGAAGGAAGCCCGGCGCGGCGACTCCGCCCAGAAGGAGTACGACGAGTTCCGTCCCTTCTGACCGGGCGGGGGCGGCGGAGGGCCGGCTTTGAAGTCGGCTTTACGCCGTTCGCCTAGGATCCTGCGGGTGAGCAGCAGCAGTCATTCCAGCAGGGACACCGCCGCGGGTCCCACGGTCTCCGTGGTGGTCATCGCGTACAACGACGCCGGGCTCGTGGGCGAGGCCGTTTCCTCGGCCCTCGCCCAGGGCCCGGTGGTCGCCGAGGTCATCGCGGTGGACGACGCCTCCTCGGACGGGACCGCCGGCGTCCTGGACGGGCTCGCGGCGGTCCACCCGCGCCTGCGGGTCCTGCACCGCACGGAGAACAGCGGCGGCTGCGGCACCCCCCGCAACGACGGGATCGCCGCCGCGACCTCCCCGTACGTCCTCTTCCTCGACAGTGACGACGTCCTGCCGCCGGGTGCCGCGCAGGCGCTGCTGCGGGCGGCGGAGGAGCACCGGGCGCCCGTCACCGTCGGCGCGTGCGTGCGCCGGGAACTGCCCGAGGGCCGCGAGGTGCCCTGGATGCCCGGCCTGTACACGCCGGGTGACGTGATCGAGCGGCCCGCGGACCGGCCCGAGCTGGTCCGCGACACCCTCTGCGTCAACAAGCTGTACGACCGCGCCTTCCTGGCGGAGCACGGGATCCGCTTCCCGGACGGCCGGTTCGTGTACGAGGACTTCGTCTTCACCTCCCGCGTCCTGGCCGCGGCGCCCCGGATCGCGGTCGTCGGCGACCTCGTCTACGTGTGGCACGTGCGCCGCAGCGCCGCCCAGGTGTCGATCTCCCTGGACCGCAAGGACGTGGGCAACTGGCGCTCCCGCGTCGAGGCCCACCGCACCGCCTCCCGCACCCTGGCCGCCGCCTCCCCGGAGCTGGGGCGCGCCTGCCAGGTGAAGTTCCTCGACTACGACCTGCGCATGTACCTGCGCGAGCTCGGTACCGACCCGGAGTACCGGGCCGACTGGTGGAAGCTGACCCGCGCGTACCTGGCCGGCTTCGACCCCGCCGACACCGCCGCCGCGCCCGCCCGGGCCCGCTGGGCGGCCCGGGTGGTGGCGGCCGCCGAGACCCCGCCGGGGGACGTGGAGCGGCTGATGCGGTTCGCCGCCGATCCCGCCCGGCTGCTGCCCCCGTACGCGCGCGACGCGGCCGGGGAGCCGGTGTGGAGCGCGGAGCTGCCCGTGCCGCTGGACGGGCTGGACGCCCTGCCGGCGGCGGACCTGCCCGTCACCGTCGACGCCGAGCCCGCTGGGGCGGGGGCCGTCCGGCTCCGGGTGCGCGACCTGTACGGGCGGCTCGCCGAGGCGGGTCCGCAGACCGTCCAGCTGGGTTTCCCGCCGCGTGCGGGGGGCGATCCCGTCCTGCTGCGGCCGGTGGAGCTGCGGGCCGCCGCCGACGGGGACGGGTGGACCGCCGAGGTGCCGTTCCGGCTCGCCGCGCTGGCCGCGGAGGGGCGCCGCCGGGGGCTCGTCGGGATGCAGGCGTGGGACGTCCGGGTGGGCGTGCGCTGCGCCGACGGGAGCTCCCTGTACACCTCCCTGCGCCCCCTGGGCGGTCTGCTCCGCCGCAGGGCCCTGCCCAGCAGCCGGTACGGTGTTCTGCTGGCGCAGCCCTACCGCACGGCCGCCGGTGCGCTGGCCGTGCGCCTCGCGCCCGGTGCCGGGGGCGCGCTGACCTTCGTACGCAACCGCCTCGACCGCGCCCGCGCGCGCAGGTCACGTTAGAGCTCGGGAGATACGCATGACATTTCTGATCACCGGTGGCGCCGGATACATCGGCGCGCACGTCGTCCGGGCGATGCTGCTCGCGGGTGAGAAGGTCGTGGTCTTCGACGACCTCTCCACGGGCCGGGAGGACCGCGTTCCGGAGGGCGTCCCGCTGGTGACGGCGTCGGTGCTGGACCGGCTCGCCCTGGACGACGCCCTCCGCACCCACAAGATCACCGGCGTGGTGCACCTGGCCGGCAAGAAGCAGGTCGGCGAGTCCGTCGAGAAGCCGCTGTACTACTACCGCGAGAACGTGCAGGGCCTCACGGTGCTGCTGGAGGCCGTGGCGGCGGCGGGCATCCGCAACTTCCTGTTCTCCTCCTCCGCCTCCGTGTACGGCATGCCCGACGTGGACTCCGTCACCGAGGAGACCCCGTGCAAGCCGCTGAGCCCGTACGGGGAGACCAAGCTGGCCGGCGAGTGGCTGGTCCGCGCCGCCGGTAAGGCGCACGGCATTTCCACCGCCTGCCTGCGCTACTTCAACGTGGCGGGCGCGGCGGCCCCCGAGCTCGCGGACACCGGCGTCTTCAACCTGGTCCCGATGGTCTTCGAGCGCTACGACGCCGGCGAGGGCGCCCGGATCTTCGGCGACGACTACCCGACCCCGGACGGCACCTGCATCCGCGACTACATCCACGTGGAGGACCTCGCGGACGCCCACGTGGTGGCGGCGCGCAGGCTCGCCGAGTGGGGCGCGGCGGGCGAGTACAAGGACCTCACGGTCAACATCGGGCGCGGTGAGGGCGTCTCCGTCAAGGAGATGGTCGAGCTGCTGAACGCGGGCACCGGGCACACCTACGCGCCGGTCGTCACCCCGCGCCGTCCCGGGGACCCGGCGAAGGTCGTGGCCTCCGCCGACCGGATCGCCGCCGAGCTGGGCTGGAAGGCGCGGCACGACGTCCGCGAGATGATCACCTCGGCGTGGGCCGGCTGGGAGGCCAACCGCGAGGCCGGCCAGCCGGACCACCACCGGGACGTCCACAAGGTCTGACCGGACCCGTACGGGAGGAGCCGCCCGCCCCGGACCAGGTCCGGGGCGGGCGGCTCCTCCCGTACGTACGGGTCGGCTCAGCGCTCCAGGAAGGCGAACAGCTCTTCCCAGCGGTCGGTGATCTCCGCGGGGGAGTAGCGCCGCACGCTGCGGAACGCCTCGTTGCCGAGGGCCTCGCGCGTCTCGCCGTCCGACATCAGGGTGTCCAGGTGTCCGGCCAGCTCCATCGTGTTGCCCAGGCGGGCCAGCAGCCCGTCCTCGCCGTGCCGCACGATCTCGCGCACGCCCGGCGCGCAGTCGAACGCGGCCACCGGCAGGCCCGCGGCCATCGCCTCCAGCAGGGTGATCGGGAAGCCCTCGGCCCGGGAGGCCTGCGCGAACACGGAGGCCCCGCGCAGCGCGCCCAGGACGTCGGCGGTGCTGCCCATCCACTCCACCGAGTCGTCCAGGCCCAGCGAGGTGCAGTGCGCCCGCAGCGTCGCTTCCTCGGTGCCGGCGCCGTAGATCCGCAGGGTCCAGTCGGGGTGGTGCGGGACGGCGTCCGCCCACGCGTCGAGCAGCAGGTCCACGCCCTTCTCGAAGGCGAGGCGGCCGACGCTCGCGACGACCTTCGCGGTGCGCGGTGCGGGGGAGTCCGGCATGAACGGCAGCGGGTTCGGCATGCTGCCGACGTTCTCCATGCCGGCCCGGATCCACAGGTCGGCGTCCTCCGGGGTGAGCACCAGCATCCGGTCCACCTCGGGGTAGAAGCGGCGGACCCGCGCGCCGCGGGTGGAGGTGTGGCTGGCCTCGAAGGACTCGTGGCTCATGCCGATGACCGACAGCCCCTTGGTGTCGGCGAGGGCCACCCACTCCATCGCCCACACCTGGGTGACGATGACGACGGCACCCGGCCGGGCCGCTCGGAACAGGGCGTTCAGCGTCTCCGCCTTCGCCCGCATGCCCGCCCGGCGGGCCGCCTGGCGGCGCCGTTCCGGGGCGTTGAGGCGGCCCTTGATGCCGCGCAGCCGGCGGGCCTTCGGCGGGTGGGTCTCGTACAGGGTGGTCATCCCGTACGGGAGCCCGTCCGGCAGCTGCTGGCGGATCTCCTCGGCGACGGGCGCGATGCCGACGATGTGCACCCGGTGGCCCCGGTCGGTGAAGAGCCGGGCCATCTGGTGCGACCAGGTGGTCACGCCGCCGAGCTCGTCCACGCTGTTGGAGACGATGAAGACGTCGCGGCCGCCCTGCACCGCGGGCTCGTGGGGCTGCTGGCTCACTTGCCGCTCCTGGTGAAGAACTTCTCGACGATCCGGCGCGCGGCGTCCCCGCGGTCGTACTCGCCGAACTCGGCGAGGAAGCGCTGGCGGGCCTCCGCGTACTTGGCGTCGGCCTCGTCGAAGGCGGCGACGGCCTGCATCAGCTCGTCGGCCGTGGCCACCACGGGGCCGGGCGCCTTCTCCTTGAGGTCGAAGTAGGTGCCGCGGATGTCGGTGGAGTACTTCTCGTAGTCGTACGCGAAGAACAGCATCGGCCGGTCCAGCACCGCGTAGTCGAACATCACGGACGAGTAGTCGGTGATCAGCCCGTCGGCGAGGGCCAGCAGCGGGGTGATGTCGTGGTGCCGGGACACGTCGACCACCCGGCCGGCCACCGACGGCGGCAGCGAGACGCTGTTGAGGTAGTGCGTGCGCACCAGCAGGGTGAAGCGGTCGCCGAGCCGGTCCGCGAACTCCTCCACGTCGAAGGGGAACTCGAAGCCCTCCACCGTGCCGTCCGCGCTCGCCCGGAAGGTCGGCGCGTACAGCAGCACCCGCTTGTCCGGGTCCAGGCCCAGCTCGGCGGCGAGCGGGCCGCGCACCCGCTCTCCGCTGTCCGCCTCGGCCCGGTGGGCCTCGACGAGGGCGTCGTTGCGCGGGTAGCCGGTGCGCAGCAGCACCTCGTCGCGCAGCCGGAAGCCCTTGGCGAGGGTGCGGACGTCGTGCTCGGAGCGGACCAGGAAGTGGTCGAAGCGGTTGACGGCCGCCTGGAAGCGGTCCTGTCCGACCCGGCCCTGTGCCTTGGTGCGGGGCTCGTGGAAGCCCATCCGCTTGAGCGCGGAGCCGTGCCAGGTCTGGATGTACGTGGTTCCGGGGCGCTTGGTCAGGGCCAGCGGGAAGCCCTGGTTGTCGACCCAGTACTCGGCCTGGGCCAGCGCCCGCAGGTACTGCCAGCTCCAGCGCTTGACCAGGGTGGCCTGCTCGGGGAAGCCGGTGGGCTTGGCGCCGGCGTAGGACCAGATCGCCTCGAACGGGGCGCCCTGGCGGACCAGCTCCTCGTAGATCGCCTTCGGGCTGTCGCTGTACTGCTTGCCCATGTGGCTCTCGAAGACGACCGTGCCCTTCTTGACCGGCAGCTTCGAGAAGACCTCGTGGTAGACCTTCACCTTCTGCTCGCCCGAGCCGATGTTGCGGCGGGCCTTCAGGGCCCGGCGCAGGCTGCGCTTGACCAGGCCGGCGGCCCTGCCGTGCATGGCGCTGCCGAGCAGCGTCTGGGTGCGCACGGCCGCGGCGCCCTCGGCGGCCAGGACGTAGGAGAGGTTGCCCTTCTTGGTCACCTCGGGCTCGAAGCGGTCCGAGACCAGCCGGGTCAGGCGCGGGCGCACCCGCAGGCGGGACGCCGACTCCAGGTCGACGCCGCCGACCGAGACGCGGGTGGTCAGCCGGTCGCCGCCGGCGGTCAGCTTCAGGCGCACGTCCCAGACGGCGTCGATGATGCCGAGCGGGCGGACGGTGCCGCCGATGTCGGCGGTGGCGGTCCACTCGATCGTGCTACCGGCGTGTCGCACGGTTGCCACCGGGAAGCTGAAGGAGCGCACCCCGATCTGACGGCGGGCCCGGAACTCCAGGGAGGCCTTCAGCTCGGCGTCCTCCCGGATACGGCCCAGGGGGTTCACGACGGAGCCGGACAGGGTGACGGTGCCGCGCCCGTCGTCCTCGTACGAGGTCAGGCGGTTGCCCAGGACCAGGGAGGACAGCGGGGTGGTGTGGAAGCCCTGGTCGGTGACGTCCAGTATCCGGCGGCCCTCGGTGTCCTCGGGGTCGTCGATGTGCTCGGCGCACCAGTAGACGCGCCCGTCGCGTTCGGCCAGCGGGGAGGACAGCCGGCCCTTGTTGGTCATCGCGTCGGCGGCCGGGAGGAGGTTCTTCCAGTCCTCCTTGCCGAGCAGGTAGGCGCAGATGGCCTGGAGGTACGTGACGTTCTCGTACGCGGCCGGGTCGATGCCGGCGAGGTAGCCGTTGGCGAGCCGGGCGAACTCCTGGCGGTACGCGTCGCCCAGCAGCGGCAGGTCGCGCAGGTGCAGCACGAGGTCGTGCTTGAGGAACTTGGCGTCCTTCGCGGTCTTGATGGCCGTGTGGCCCTTGGCGGCGAGCAGCTCGTCGACCCGGCGGTGGATCTCCATCCGGTGGACGAAGTTCGCGATCTCGTGGCGCCGGTTGCTGATCGACTTGGCGGCGGCCTTCTCGACCACGTTCCAGTAGTAGACGTGGTTCGGGATCAGCGTGATGCGGCGGGCGGCCACGTAGGCCTGGGCCGAGAACAGCAGGTCCTCGTAGTGGATGCCGACCGGGAACTCCAGCCCCTGCTCCAGCAGGAAGGCGCGCCGGTAGCACTTGTTCGTGGAGAGGGTGTCGTAGACCAGCAGGTCCGGGTACTCGGTGATCGACTCCAGGGTGCGGGTGCGGGAGTAGATCCACGGGTACCACTCGGTGGTCTTGCCCCACCGGTTGTCGAGGTGCACGCGCACGCACATGCCCGAGACCAGGTCGGAGCCGGTGCTCTCGGCGGCCGCCAGCATGTTCCGGCAGGCGTTGCGCTCCAGGACGTCGTCACTGTCCAGGAACATGACGTAGGTGCCGGTGGCCTGCTTGATGCCGTGGTTGCGCGGGGCGCCGCAGCCCCCGCTGTTCTCGGGCAGCTGGAAGGCGCGCACCCGCCCCGGGTTCGCCGCTTCCAGCTCCTGGGCGACCGCGTAGGAACGGTCCTTGCTGCAGTCGTCCACGATCACGACTTCGACCCCGTGCAGGGTCTGGTCCACAACCGACTGGACGGCCGCCGGCAGACGCTCTGCGTCGTTGTAGACGATGACGACCACGGAGACGTCAGGCACGTGCACCTCGATCCCTTCGTTCCATTCCGCTTATTCAGTCAAAGCTACCGTGTGCCGCACGCGACTCGGGCAGGCCGGCCACCGGCGTGCATACTTCTAAGGAAGAGGTGAGTGGCGGGTCCGGTCGCCGACAATCACCCGTTAGGACGCCAGCAGGAAGTGCTCATGACCAAGCTGTCGGTAGTTGTCCCCTGTTACAACGAAGAAGCCGTCATCGACCGGTTCGACGCCGAGATCCGCAGGGTCCTGGACGCCCTGCCCGTCGAGTACGAGGTCTGCTACGTCGACGACGGCAGCCGCGACGGGACCCTCGACAAGCTCCGCAAGATCGCCGCAGAGCACGGGGAGCGGACGCGCTACGTCTCCTTCAGCCGGAACTTCGGCAAGGAGGCGGGCATGCTCGCCGGGCTCCGCGAGGCCACCGGCGACGCCGTGGTCATCATGGACGCCGACCTCCAGCACCCGCCGGAGCTGATCGCGACCATGCTGGAGCACTACCGGCAGGGCCACGACCAGATCATCGCCCGGCGCACCCGCGAGGGCGACAAGAAGGTCCGCTCCGCGCTCAGCCGCCTCTACTACCGCGGGGTCAACCGCTGGGTCGACGTGGAGCTGACCGACGGGGTCGGCGACTTCCGGATGCTCTCGCGCCCGGCCGTCGACGCCCTGCTCGCGCTCCCCGAGTACAACCGCTTCTCCAAGGGCCTCTTCTCCTGGATCGGCTTCGACACCGTCCACTTCGACTACCAGAACGCCCAGCGCGAGGCGGGCGAGACCAAGTGGAAGTTCGGGTCCCTGCTGAACTACGGCATGGACGGGCTGATCTCCTTCAACAACAAGCCGCTGCGCATCGGCATCTGGCTCGGCGTGTCGCTGGTCGCGCTGACCGGTCTGTACGCGCTGTGGATCACCGTCATGGCGATCACCAACGGCATCGACTCGCCCGGCTACGTGACGATCGTCGCGATGATCGCCGGCATCGGCGGCATGCAGATGATCATGCTGGGTCTGATCGGCGAGTACATCGGCCGCATCTACTACGAGACCAAGCGCCGCCCGCACTTCCTCGTCAAGGAGGCCCACGGAGCCGACGCCGAGCGGATGCCCGGGATCTCCGAAGCCGTGATCGCGGAGCGCAGCCGCCGATGAGCGACCACAGCCGACGCGCCCAGCTCGGCCAGATCGTCCGGTTCGCCCTGGTCGGCGGCGTGAACACCGGCACCTTCTTCGGCATCTACCTGCTGCTCCACCCGTGGATGCCCTACTTCGCCGCGTACACGCTCGCCTTCGTGCTGTCGATGATCGGGTCGTTCTTCATGAACACCTACTTCACCTACCGCACCCGGCCCACCTGGAAGAAGTTCCTCCTCTTCCCGCTGACGAACGTCACCAACTACGTCATCCAGTCCGCCGGGCTCTACGCCCTGGTCAGCTGGGCCGGAATGGACACCCGCATCGCGCCGCTGGTCGCTGCCGTCGTCGCCATCCCCTTCACCTTCCTGCTCTCCCGCAAGATCCTCATCCCCGGCACCGGGGCCGCCTCCGAACCCGCCGGCGGCCCGTCGCGGGAGCGCTCCTCGTCCACGGTCTGAAACCGGCGGGCGGTCCCGCCGCCGCACCCCGTAGATTGGGCCAATCGGTCAGTCGGTCAGTGGGCCGTCAGGTTCTGTGGTGAGGGGAAAGACGTGTCAGCGGCTAGGCAAGGTGTCGTGGACGCCCGCAGGATCGTGGTCAAGGTCGGCTCCTCCTCCCTGACCACCGCGGCGGGCGGGCTCGACGCCGACCGGGTGGACGCACTGGTCGACGTCCTCGCCAAGGCGCGCAGCGGCGGCGAGAAGGAGATCGTCCTCGTCTCCTCCGGAGCCATCGCGGCCGGTCTCTCCCCGCTCGGCCTGGCCCGCCGCCCCAAGGACCTCGCCCGGCAGCAGGCCGCCGCCAGCGTCGGCCAGGGCCTCCTCGTCGCCCGCTACACCGCCTCCTTCGCCCGCTACGGCGTCCGCGTCGGCCAGGTCCTGCTGACCACCGACGACACCAGCCGGCGCGCCCACTACCGCAACGCCTACCGGACCCTGGACCAGCTCCTGGCCATGGGCGCCCTGCCGGTCGTCAACGAGAACGACACCGTCGCCACCGACGAGATCCGCTTCGGCGACAACGACCGGCTGGCCGCCCTCGTCGCCCACCTGGTCCGCGCCGACCTCCTCGTCCTGCTCTCCGACGTCGACGGCCTCTACGACGGCGACCCGTCCCTGCCCGGCACCACCCGCATCGACGAGGTGCGCGGCCCCGAGGACATCGCCCACGTCTCCATCGGCAGCGCCGGCAAGGCGGGGGTCGGCACCGGGGGCATGGTCACCAAGGTCGAAGCCGCCCGGATCGCCGCCGCGGCCGGGATCCCGGTCGTCCTGACCTCCGCCAGCCAGGCCGCGGACGCCCTCGCCGGCCGCGAGACCGGTACGCACTTCCACGCCACCGGCCGCCGCTCGGCCGACCGGCTGCTCTGGCTCCAGCACGCCTCGACCCCCCAGGGGCACCTGGTCCTTGACGACGGCGCCGTCCGTGCCGTCACCGAACGCGGCAGCTCGCTGCTGGCCGCGGGCATCGCCGCCGTGGAAGGCGACTTCAGCGCGGGCGACCCCGTCGAGCTGCGCGCGGCCGACGGCCGGGCCGTGGCCCGGGGCCTGGTCAACTTCGACGCGAAGGAACTCCCGCAGCTCCTCGGCCGCTCCACCCGTGAGCTTGCGCGGGAGCTCGGACCCGCGTACGAGCGGGAGGTCGTCCACCGCGACGATCTGGTGCTGCTCCAGGGCTGAGGTTCTGCAAAACCGCCGCGCGGCGGGCCGGGGACTGGTCAACTGTGTGGGGCGGACACGCGTGGCGCAGACAGGAGGCGGGCTGGTGAGACGAGCGCTGACCAGTGTGGGCGGCGGCGGGGACGAGCAGGCCGAGACCTCCCGCCTGTGGCACATCACCCTCAGCGTCTCCGGCAAGCCGGCGCCGCTGTCCGAGGTGCGGCGCGGGCTGGAACAGCTCGCGCACGACCACCCCTTCCTGCTGACGAGCCGGTACGCCGACGACCACGCGGAGATCCGCTACTGGGAGGAGGCCCGCGACCTCCACGACGCGGCGGCCGTCGCCCTGCGGCTCTGGGGCGAACACCGCTCCACGGCGCAGCTGCCGCCGTGGGAGATCGTCGGCCTGGAGGTCATCGACCGCCCGACGTACCACGCCCGCGTGGCAGAGGGCTACGGCCCACCCCCGGCCCACCCGGTCGGCGTGCACCCCTATTAGACGCGCCGCTGCGCCGGACTCCGTCCGGCGGCCTGCCGGGCGGGGCCGGTTCGGGTGGCCGGGGCCGGTGGGCGGGTGCGGGTGAGTGGGCCGCTGCGCGGCGCTGGGTCCCCTACCCGCCCTTCCACCGTTCCCCGGGCTGCGGCCCGGACCCCTACGGCGCTACCGCGCCCGCGCCTCAAACGCCGGCGAGGCTGGATCTTCCAGCCCCGCCGGCGTTTGAGGCGCGGGGTCCGGGGCAACGCCCCGGGGAACGGGCGAAGGGCGGGTAGGGGACCCGGCCCCGCGCAGCGGCAGCGGCGCCCCGCACCCGGCCCCCCACACAGCCCGGCCAGGGCACCGGTGTCTCGGGGGGTGGAAGGCCCGGCGGAGCCAGGGACGGCGGGGATTACCCTGGGCGGCATGACCTCGCTCGACGACGCCACCGCCACCGCCTCCCCCGTCACCGCCACCGCGCGAGCGGCCCGCACCGCCGCCGCCGCCATCGCGCCACTCCCGCGGTCCGTCAAGGACACCGCCCTGCTGGCCATCGCGGACGCGCTGGAGGCCCGTACGGCCGAGATCGTCGCCGCCAACGCCGTGGACACCGACAAGGCCCGCGCCGCCGGCACCAGCGAGACCGTCATCGACCGCCTCACCCTCACCCCGGAGCGCGTCCGCGCCATCGCCTCCGACGTCCGCGACGTCGCGGCCCTGCCCGACCCCGTCGGCGAGGTCGTCCGCGGCTCCACCCTCCCCAACGGCATCGACCTCCGCCAGATCCGCGTCCCCCT
This sequence comes from Streptomyces sp. NPDC090077, assembly GCF_044747545.1. Taxonomy (NCBI): domain Bacteria; kingdom Bacillati; phylum Actinomycetota; class Actinomycetes; order Kitasatosporales; family Streptomycetaceae; genus Streptomyces; species Streptomyces sp. NPDC090077. The sequence goes on along the minus strand of NZ_JBIVEG010000025.1, from coordinate 32,081 downwards.
CGGGGTCGTCGGCATCATCTACGAGGCCCGCCCGAACGTCACCGTCGACGCCGCCGCGCTCTGCCTGAAGTCCGGCAACGCCGTCCTGCTCCGCGGCAGCTCCTCCGCGTACGCCTCGAACACCGCCCTCGTCGCCATCCTGCGCGACGCCATCGAGGGCGCCGGCCTGCCCGCCGACGCGATCCAGCTCGTCCCCGGCGAGTCCCGCGACTCCGTCCGCGAGCTGATGCGCGCCCGCGGCCTCGTCGACGTGCTCATCCCGCGCGGCGGTGCCTCGCTCATCAAGACCGTCGTCGAGGAGTCCATCGTTCCGGTCATCGAGACCGGTACCGGCAACTGCCACGTCTACGTCGACGCCCAGGCCGACCTCGACATGGCCGTGGACATCCTCATCAACTCCAAGGCCCAGCGGCCCTCCGTCTGCAACGCCGCCGAGACCCTCCTCGTGCACCGCGACATCGCCGCCGCCTTCCTGCCGCGCGCCCTCGACGCGCTCGCCGAAGCCGGCGTGACCGTCCACGGGGACGGCCGGGTGCTGGCCGCCGCCGAGGGCGGCAAGGTCACCGCCGTACCCGCCACCGACGAGGACTGGGCCGCCGAGTACCTGTCGTACGACATCGCCGCCGCCGTCGTGGACTCCCTCGACGACGCCGTCGCCCACATCCGCCGCTGGACCTCCGGCCACACCGAGGCGATCGTCACCACCTCGCAGGCCGCCGCCCGCCGGTTCACCCAGCTGGTCGACTCGACCACCGTCGCCGTGAACGCCTCCACCCGGTTCACGGACGGTGGCCAGTTCGGCTTCGGTGCCGAGATCGGCATCTCCACCCAGAAGCTGCACGCCCGGGGCCCGATGGGCCTTCCCGAGCTCACCTCCACCAAGTACATCGTCACCGGCGACGGTCACGTTCGGTAACCCTCGCTCGGACACGGTGTGGCCGGAATCAGGCTTACACCCTGCCCAAAGCAGCCCCCCAGGTCTACGCTGGTCCCGTGCCGGACGACGTGGGGGGCAAGCCGTTCCCGGACGACGGGGAGCCCGACGACGACCGCGGAGGCGCGGATCACGACTTCGCCTCCGTGGTGTTCGACGAGGCCTTCGTCCGGAACGCCGAGATCCATGAACCGAGCGCGGCCGAGCGCCAGCGAGCGGCCGACCGGGCGCGCGCCGAGGCCGAGGCCGCCCGCGTCGCCGGAGGCCGCGCGGCCGACGACGACTACGGGTACCCCGACGGGTACGGCTTCGACGACCCCGGATGGGAGCCCGGCCAGTACGGCCACGGCTACGCCGAAGGCCCGTACGGGGTCTACGGCGGTGCCATGCGCCCGTACCGCGGACGCGCGCCCTGGCTGCGCCCCGTCGCATGGGTGCTCGCCGTCGTGATGGGGCTCGGCATGGTCGCGCTGGCCTTCAGCGCCGTCTACCGCAGTGCCGCCGGCGACCAGGACCCCGCACCCGCCCCGGCCAGTACGCCGCTCAGGGAAGTCACGGGCGTCGGCGCGTTTACGTACCCCGTCGGCCGCCAACCCTGAAGGTACGACCCCGCTCGTTCGCTCCGGAGCTGGGGGCTTCTCTGAAGCGGGGACAGCGGGAGAAGCGATGGCCGTTCCAGGAGATCCGCCCAACGGCACCCCCGAAGGCATCGGCGGGGGTGACGACGAACTACGCCCGGACGAGTACCGCTCGGTGGTGTTCGACGAGGACTTCGTCCGTGCTGCCCGGCTCCAGGAGTTCTCCGCCCAGGAACGCATGGGCGAGCACGCCCGCGCCGTCCGCAGCCGCTCCCTCTGGTCCGGCGGGGGCTCCGGCGGCCCCCGCACCGGCACCCCCGGCCGCGGCGCCCGTCAGGGCATGCTGCTCGTGCTGCTCATCGCCTCGGCCTTCGCGATCGCCGTGTACCTGGGCATGCGCAACCCGTACGTGCCCCCGGCCGGCGGCAACGCCGAGCCGCTGAGCAGCACCGTCGTCCCCCTGGCACCGGCGGAACCGGTGCCCGGCGGCCGCCCGGCCGACCTCTACGCGAAGAGCCCGGCGGCCGAGTACCGGATCGGGGCGGCCGGCATCACCCTTCCGGCCGTCCGGCGCACGCACCACTTCACCGAGAGCCAGGTCGTCGCCGCCCTGACCATCGCCAAGGACTACCTGGTGCAGTCCTCGCTCGACCCGGACGTCCTCTCCGGCGCCGCCTCCCGGCCCGTGCGGGTGTTCCTGGACCCCGGGCAGCTGGCGCAGTTCGACGAGAGCGTGGCCTCGCCCTCCGGCGACGGCCGGCACGCCGCCACCGGCTGGCTGGTCCGCTTCGACCCCGCCGTCGCCGCCGTCGCCGACAGCCGCGTCCGGGTGAGCGGGACCCTCGCCTTCCAGGAGCTCAACCCCGAGGTGCTGGAGGTGAGCACCGACCACACTTTCGTGTACGCCGTCCGTCCGGCGTCCGGACCGCCCGCCGCCGCCGACGGAGCCTCGCTCTTCACCGTCCGACGGGAGCTGCGCCTGCGCTTCGACCGGGAGGACCTCACGGCCCGCCGGGCGGAAGTGTCCTCGGCCTACGTGATGGCCGGGCCGCAGGACTGCGCCACCGAACCCGCCGAGGGCTTCCGCCCCCTCCTGGCCGGCGCCGGTCCCACCACCGTGGGCCCGCCCGCGAGCGACCCGTACGCCAGCGGCCACCCCCGGCGCACGGCCGGGCTGTGCGGCGTACTCGCACCGGCCGGGACGCCGAGCAGCACGCCGGAGCCGTCCCGGCCGCCCGCGCAGGCCTCCGTCAGTCCCGTCCTCCCGGGCCCGAGCCCGTAGCGCCCTCGGCCCCCTGGGCGCCCTTGGCGTCGCCGGAGCCGCCGGGATCCCGGGTGGCGGCGCCGCCCGATCCGGTGAACCTGTCGCGCAGCTTCCCGCCCAGGTCGCCCGCGCCGCCGGCTATGTCGCCGACCAGCTTCATCAGCGGATCCCTGCTGCTGCGCACCGAATCCGCGTAGTGCGAGGCGGACTGGCGGAACGAGTCGGTCACCGAGGTGTCCTTGTCGTCCTCCCGGCGCGGGTAGTGCCCGTCCATGATCCGCTGGTGGTCCCGGCTCTGTGACCACTTCTTCAGCTCGGCCGCCCGCACCGTCGTGAAGGGGTGGGTGCGCGGCAGCATGTTGAGGATCTTCAGGACGGAGTCGCGCAGGTCGCCGCCCTGCTCGTACTCCTCGGCCTGGGCCAGGAAGGCGTCCACGTTCATCTCGTGGAGGTGGTTGCCGCCCGCGATCTTCATCAGGCCGCGCATCGAGGCGTTCACGTCCTGCCCGACCAGCAGGCCCGCGCGGTCCGCCGACAGCTCCGACTTGCGGAACCACTCGCGCAGCGCGGTGACGATCGCCGTGATCGCCACGTTCCCCAGCGGGATCCACGCCACCTTCAGGGCGAGGTTCGTCAGGAACAGCAGCACGGTGCGGTACACGGCGTGCCCGGACAGCGCGTGGCCCACCTCGTGGCCCACCACCGCCCGCATCTCCTCCTCGTCGAGCAGCTCGACGAGGGCGGTGGTCACGACGATGATCGGCTCGTCCAGCCCGATGCACATCGCGTTGGGCTTCGGGTCCTGCTGCACGTACATCTGGGGGACCTTCTCCAGGTCCAGGATGTAACAGGCGTCGCGCAGCATCTCGTGCAGGTGGGGGAACTGGGTCTCGCCCACCCGCACCGAGTCCGACAGGAACAGCAGGCGCAGGCTGCGCTCCGGGAGCAGCCCGCTGAGGGCCTTGAACACCGTGTCGAAACCGGCGAGTTTGCGCAGCGCGACCAGCGCCGAGCGGTCCGCCGGGTGCTCGTAGGCCCGCGAGGAAATCCCCGGGAACCTCCTGCGATTGCGTGCCGGTGACGTCTCGGAAACGGTGTCCGTCATGGCGCCCTCCCCCTGGATCGGCTGTGGTGTCGTGCGTCCATCCTCTTCCAACGCCTGAGTCGGCGTGAGCGTGCCCAGGGCCCCCGCATACGATGTGAGGGAAGTCTCCGCCCGCTCCCCGACTCGATAGGTACCTGCCTGATGAGCCTCTCCACCACCGCCCACAACCTGGTCCTCCTCGCTGCGGAGGAAGGCGGGCAGCACGGCGGCAACCACGACAGCCTGAACCCGTACCTGACCGGTGGCGGTGCGCTCGTGATCCTGCTGCTCATGCTCTGGGTGACCACCCGCCTGAACCGCGACCGCTAGGCCGGGCTCCTCGTACGCACCGGGCCGCCGCGCGCGCGTCACCGGGCCAGTAGGCTCTGCGCTCATGGGAGAGCAGGAAATGCCTACGGGCCCGGTCAAGCGCCGGCTCGGAGTGATGGGCGGGACGTTCGACCCGATCCACCACGGACACCTGGTGGCCGCCAGTGAGGTGGCCGCCCTTTTCCACCTCGACGAGGTGGTCTTCGTACCCACGGGCGAACCGTGGCAGAAGTCCCAGCGGGCCGTGTCGCCCGCCGAGGACCGCTACCTCATGACGGTCATCGCGACGGCCTCCAACCCGCAGTTCTCGGTGAGCCGCATCGACATCGACCGCGGCGGCCCGACGTACACCATCGACACCCTGCGGGACCTGAGCGCGCTCAACGCCGACGCCGACCTGTTCTTCATCACCGGTGCCGATGCCCTCGCCCAGATCCTCACCTGGCGCAACGCGGACGAGCTGTTCTCCCTCGCCCACTTCATCGGAGTGACCCGGCCCGGCCACGTCCTCACCGACGACGGACTGCCCGAGGGCGGGGTCTCGCTGGTCGAGGTCCCCGCGCTCGCCATCTCCTCCACGGACTGCCGCACGCGGGTCGCCCAGGGCGATCCGGTCTGGTATCTGGTTCCGGACGGTGTGGTGCGCTACATCGACAAGCGCGAGCTGTACCGGGGAGCCTGAGCTTCCGGAGAGAGGGGCCCCGCGGTGAACGACCCACAGGATCCGTACGACCCGTACGCCGCCCAGCAGCAGCCCATCGGCTACGACGCGTACGGCAGACCCGTGTACGGCCAGGTGACCGCGCAGCCCGCACCGCCCGCCCCGCCCCCGTACGGGCAGCAGCACCCCCCGTACCCGCAGTACGAGCAGTACCCCCCGTACGAGCGGTACGACCAGTACGAGCAGCCGTACCCGGAGCCGCAGGGCCACGACCCGTACCCGGGCCGGCAGGAGCACCCGCAGTGGATCCCGCAGCAGGGCGCCCCCCAGCAGCAGCCGCCCCCGCCGCCCGCACCCGCACCGGTGCCCGAACCGCGCCGGGCGGCGCCCGCCGGGCCCCCCGCCGGGATCACGGACGCCCCCGGCGGCCGTGACCACCGCACGGAACAGTTCTCCTTCGTCGACGGGCCCGACGAGGACTCCGAGGACGTCATCGACTGGCTCGCCTTCACCGAGAGCCGCACCGAGCGCCGCGAGGAGGCCCGCCGCCGGGGCCGCAACCGGGTCGTCGCCCTGGTCGCCGTCCTCGCCCTGACCGGCGTCGGCGGGCTGGGCTGGCTCTGGTACGCGGGCGGACTGCCCTTCCTCGACGGCCCCGGGCAGAAGAAGGGCGCCGCGGCCGCCGCCGGCGCCCAGAAGCGCGACATGATCGTCGTCCACCTGCACAACACGAAGCGGGGCGGCAGTTCCACCGCCCTCCTCGTGGACAACGTCACGACCGGCCAGGGCGCCACCGTCCTGATCCCCAACAGCCTCGGCGTCGCCGGGCAGGACGGCACCGGCACCTCCCTCGGCAAGGCCGTCGAGGAGGGCGGCCTCGGCACCCGCGAGTCCCTCGACACCGTCCTCGGCACCCGCATCGGCGGCACCTGGCGCCTGGACACCCCCTTCCTGGAGCGCCTCGTCGAGCTCGTCGGGGGCATCGAGGTGGACACCGACACGGCCGTCCCGGCCGACGAGCAGGCCAGGACCCCGGCCGTGCCCCGGGGGACCGGGCAGAGCCTGACCGGGGCGATGGCCGTCGCGTACGCCACCCACCGGGGCCCGGGCGAACCGGAGGCCAGGCAGCTGGAGCGCACCGGGAAGGTGCTCTACGCCGTTCTCCGCAAGATCCCGGGCGACCCGAAGGCGGCGGCCACGACCGTCGAGAGCATGGGCCAGATCCTCGACCCGGGGCTCGACGCGCAGAACCTGGGCGGGCTGCTGGCGCGGATCGGCGAGCACGCCAAGGTGGCGGCGTACCGCACCGAGGTGCTCACCGTGAAGCCCAACGGCGGCCTGACCGACGAGGCCAACCGCAAGGTCGTCAAGGAGATCCTGGGCGGCTCCGCCGGCGCGGCCCAGCCGGGCGCCGTCCCGCGGGTCGGCCTCAAGGACGCCACCGGGGACGAGAAGGCGCGGGGGGCGGCGAAGGCGGCGCTGCTCAACGGCGGCTACGGCTTCGTGGACGGCGGCCGGGCCGACGGGGCGGCGGCCGTCACGCGGATCACGTACCAGGACGAGGCCCAGCGGGACCGGGCCGTCGAGGTCGCCAAGACGCTGGGGCTGCCGGAGACGGCCGTGCGGAAGGCCGAGAACCCGGTGAACGCGGACGTCGTGGTGGTGCTGGGCAAGGACTACAAGCCGTCCTGAGGGCGCGTGCCGGGCCCGCGGGGCTGCCCTGCCGGACCGGCCCCGACCTGCGGTTCCGCCCGCGCCGGACGTTCCGCGCGGGCGGCGTCGGCGGTACGTGAGACCCTTGTGGGTATCTGTCCGCCAACCCGAAAGCATGGCCAGTGACCGCCACGGACCGCTCCATCGAGCTCATCACCACCGCCGCCCAGGCGGCGGCCGACCGGCTCGCGCACGACATCATCGCGTACGACGTCAGCGACGTGCTGTCGATCACCGACGCCTTCCTGCTCGCCTCGGCGCCCAACGACCGTCAGGTCAAGTCGATCGTCGACGAGATCGAGGAGCGCCTCCTCAAGGAGCTCGGCGCCAAGCCGGTGCGCCGCGAGGGCGACCGCGACGCCCGCTGGATCCTGCTGGACTACGTCGACATCGTCGTCCACGTCCAGCACAGCGAGGAGCGCGTCTTCTACGCGCTGGAGCGCCTGTGGAAGGACTGCCCCGAGATCGAGCTCCCCGAGGACGCCAAGCTCACCATCGGCAAGGCCGAGGAGCACGCCAAGCTGCGCGAGGCGCAGGGCGACGACGAGATGGACGGTGATCTGTTCTGAGCACGACCACGACGCCCGCCGGCCGGTCCGGCAGGAAGATCGTCCTCTGGCGGCACGGCCAGACCTCGTGGAACCTGGAGCGCCGCTTCCAGGGTTCGACGGACATCGAGCTGACCGAGACGGGTGTGGCGCAGGCGCGCCGCGCCGCCCGGCTGCTGGCCTCGCTGAAGCCGGACGCCATCGTGGCCTCCGACCTGCGGCGCGCCGCGGACACGGCGGCCGAGCTGGCCGCCGTCACGGGCCTGTCCGTGGCGCACGACGAGGCGCTGCGCGAGACGTACGCCGGCGAGTGGCAGGGGCTCACCCACGAGGAGATCCTCGAGAAGTACGGCGAGCAGTACGCGGCGTGGAAGCGCGGCGAGCCCGTCCGCCGCGGGGGCGGCGAGCTGGAGACCGAGGTCGCCGACCGCGCCGCTCCGGTGGTGCTGGAGCACGCGGACCGGCTGCCCGAGGGCGGCACGCTGGTCGTCGTCAGCCACGGCGGCACCATCCGTACGACCATCGGGCGCCTCCTGGGCCTGGAGCCGTACCACTGGGAGGGCCTGGGCGGGCTCTCCAACTGCTGCTGGTCGGTCGTGGGCGAGGGCGCGCGCGGCTGGCGCCTGCTGGAGCACAACGCCGGCACGCTGCCGGAGCCGGTGCTCGGCGACGACGACTGAGGCTTCCGCCGGGCCCTCCGTGTGGCCCCCGGGCCCGCTCGGGCCCGGATTTCACTTTCCGGCTGGTCACAGGCTAGAGTTCTTCTTGTTCGCAGCGAAGAACACCGGAAACGGGGGGAACGCGGCGGAGAGCGGGGCTATAGCTCAGTTGGTAGAGCGCCTGCATGGCATGCAGGAGGTCAGGAGTTCAATTCTCCTTAGCTCCACAATCAGGATCCCGTCCCCAACAGGGGGCGGGATCCTTGCGTTTGTTCCCGTTTGTGCGCTTGCTGACCCGTCCGCTGTCGACGTGGCAGAATCGGACGGCCGGAGGGGGACACGACGGCCCGACGCGGGAGGGAGTCGCTGACGGATGGGTGCACACCGGCGGCGGTGCGACTGGTGCAACAACGGCACGCCGATCGTGCGGGACATGGACCCGGTCAATCCCGACTACCAGTACTGGTGCGAGGAATGCGCGCGGGCGCTGATCATAAAAGGCGACCCGATCGAGACGTATCGGGAGCTGGAGGGCGAGCCGATCTACGGCCGCCTGCTCGACGAGCACTGCACGCTGAAGCGCTTCTACCAGTTCGCCCGGGCATGACCGGGAGAGCGGAACGGGCGCGGCAGAATCGGACATAACGGGCCACCGGAAACCGATTTTTGGTCTGGGGCCATGACCGTGTAATGTTCTCGATGTCGCCAGGGGGAACCGGCAAGGGAAACCGAGAAGGGGCCCGGCGGCAGAGAGAAACAAGGGGCTATAGCTCAGTTGGTAGAGCGCCTGCATGGCATGCAGGAGGTCAGGAGTTCAATTCTCCTTAGCTCCACAGTGAAGAAGCGGGCCACCCGGATCGGGTGGCCCGCTTCTCGTTGTGCCCGGTCGGTGGAACGTCCGAGCGCCCGTGGGGGCCGCTGCGGTACCCTGACGCCATGCGTGCCGTACGCCTTCTGCTTACCGAGCCGCGCTGATCAGTACCGACCCTTCGAGAAGGTCGGCATCGGCGCGGCGTCCCCTCCTGTGCGAGGGGCTTTTTCGTTTGGGCGGGCAGAGACGGCAGAGACGATCGATGGAGCTTCAGAAATCATGAGCGAGACGAACACCCCGGCCCCCGAGGCGGCCGAGGGGCACCGTTACACGGCTGCCATGGCCGCCGACATCGAGGCACGCTGGCAGGACGTATGGGACGCGGAGGGCACCTACGAGGCGCCGAACCCGACCGGTGACCTGGCCGGCGACCCGGCGCTCGTCGCCCGGCCCAAGAAGTTCATCATGGACATGTTCCCGTACCCCTCCGGTGCGGGCCTGCACGTCGGCCACCCGCTGGGCTACATCGCCACCGACGTCTTCGCGCGCCACCAGCGGATGTCCGGCCACAACGTCCTGCACACCCTGGGCTTCGACGCCTTCGGCCTGCCGGCCGAGCAGTACGCCGTGCAGACCGGCACGCACCCGCGCGTGTCGACCGAGGCGAACATCGAGAACATGAAGGTCCAGCTGCGCCGCCTGGGCCTGGGCCACGACAAGCGCCGCTCCTTCGCGACGATCGACCCCGAGTACTACAAGTGGACCCAGTGGATCTTCCTGCAGATCTACAACTCCTGGTACGACGCCGACGCGAAGAAGGCCCGCCCGGTCTCCGAGCTGGTCGCCGCCTTCGAGGCCGGCACCCGTGAGGTCCCCGGCGGCCGCGCCTGGGCGGACCTGACCGCCGCCGAGCGCGCCGACGTGCTGAACGGCTTCCGCCTGGCCTACGCCTCCGACGCGCCCGTGAACTGGTGCCCCGGGCTGGGCACCGTACTGGCCAACGAGGAGGTCACCGCGGACGGCCGGTCCGAGCGCGGCAACTTCCCCGTCTTCAAGTCCCGCCTGAGCCAGTGGAACATGCGGATCACCGCCTACGCGGACCGCCTGCTGGACGACCTGGACGCGCTGGACTGGCCCGAGGCCATCAAGCTGCAGCAGCGCAACTGGATCGGCCGCAGCGAGGGCGCGCGCGTCGACTTCGCCCTGGGCGACGAGGCCATCACCGTCTTCACCACCCGCCCGGACACCCTGTTCGGCGCCACCTACATGGTCCTGGCGCCCGAGCACCCGCTGGTCGAGAAGTTCGTCCCGGCCGCCTGGCCCGAGGGCACCCACGACGTGTGGACCGGCGGGTACGCCACCCCCGCCGAGGCCGTGGCCGCGTACCGCAAGCAGGCCGCCTCCAAGTCGGACGTCGAGCGGCAGGCCGAGGCCAAGGACAAGACCGGCGTCTTCACCGGCGAGTACGCGGTCAACCCGGTCAGCGGCGAGAAGGTCCCCGTCTTCATCGCCGACTACGTGCTGATGGGCTACGGCACCGGCGCCATCATGGCCGTCCCGGCGCACGACGCCCGCGACTTCGAGTTCGCCCGCGCCTTCGAGCTGCCGATCCGCTGCGTCGTCGAGCCGACGGACGGCCGCGGCACCGACACCGCCGAGTGGGCGGACGCGTTCGTCTCCCACGACGCCAAGCTGGTGAACTCCGCCGGCGAGGGCGTCTCGCTGGACGGCCTGGGCGTCGTAGAGGCCAAGGCCGTCATCACCGAGTGGCTGACCGGGCGCGGCATCGGCGAGGGCACCGTCAACTTCCGCCTGCGCGACTGGCTGTTCAGCCGCCAGCGGTACTGGGGCGAGCCCTTCCCGATCGTCTACGACGCGGACGGCGTCGCCCACGCCCTGCCCGAGTCGATGCTGCCGCTGGAGCTGCCGGAGGTCGAGGACTACTCGCCGCGCACCTTCGAGCCGGACGACGCCACCTCCAAGCCGGAGACCCCGCTGTCGCGCAACGAGGCGTGGGTCAACGTGGAGCTGGACCTGGGCGACGGCGTCAAGTCCTACCGCCGCGAGACCAACACCATGCCCAACTGGGCTGGTTCCTGCTGGTACGAGCTGCGCTACCTGGACCCGCACAACGCGTCCGCCCTGGTGGACCCGGAGATCGAGCAGTACTGGATGGGCCCGCGCGAGGGCGCGCCGCACGGCGGCGTCGACCTGTACGTGGGCGGCGCCGAGCACGCGGTGCTGCACCTGCTGTACGCCCGCTTCTGGTCCAAGGTGCTGTTCGACCTGGGCCACGTGTCCTCGGCCGAGCCGTTCCACAAGCTGTTCAACCAGGGCATGATCCAGGCGTACGCCTACACCGACGCGCGCGGCGTGTACGTGCCGGCGGCCGAGGTCGAGGAGCGCGACGGCGGCTACTTCTACCAGGGCGAGCCCGTCAAGCGCGAGCACGGCAAGATGGGCAAGTCCCTGAAGAACGCCGTCACGCCCGACGAGATCTGCGAGGAGTACGGCGCGGACACCCTGCGCCTGTACGAGATGGCGATGGGCCCGCTGGACGTCTCGCGCCCGTGGGACACCCGCGCCGTCGTCGGCCAGTACCGCCTGCTGCAGCGCCTGTGGCGCAACATCGTGGACGAGGAGACCGGCGAGGTCACCGTCGTCGACGGCGAGCCCGACGAGGCCACCCTGCGCGCCCTGCACAAGGCCGTCGACGGGGCCGGCTCCGACATGGCGGGCCTGCGCTTCAACACGGCGATCGCGAAGATCACCGAGCTGAACAACGCCCTGACGAAGGCGGGCCGCCCGCTGGAGCGCTCCGTGGCCGAGCGCCTGGTGCTGCTGGTCGCCCCGCTGGCCCCGCACATCGCGGAGGAGCTGTGGCACCGCCTGGGCCACACCGACTCGGTGGTCCACCAGGACTTCCCCGTCGCGGACCCGGCGTACGTCGTGGACGAGACGGTCACCTGCGTGGTCCAGGTCAAGGGCAAGGTCAAGGCGCGCCTGGAGGTGGCGCCGGGCATCTCGGAGGCCGACCTGGAGCAGCTGGCCGTCACCGACGCGGGCGTCGTCGCGGCCCTGGGCGGCGCGGAGATCCGCAAGGTGATCGTGCGCGCGCCGAAGCTGGTGAACATCGTCATCTGAGGCGCTCCTCGTCCGAGGTGGTCCTCGGGGTGATCCCGTACGGGCAGGTTGGGGGTTCGATTGGAACCCCTGGCCTGCCCGCGGCGTTTACGGTGGGAGGGACGGGAACAAGCCGGGGAAGGGAACCTCATGGAGGTAGGCGCTTTGATCATCATCTTCGCCCTGGTGGTGCTGTTCGCCATCCTGGGGCTGGGCGCCTGGGCCACGGTGAAGGCGGTGGGCGCGGCCAAGCGCGGCGTGGACCGGACGATCACGCAGGCCCGCCGGACGGTGGAGGACACCACCCTGAAGGCCAGGAGCATCGGTCAGACCGGGGTCGCCGGCTCACTGGCCCAGCTGCGGCTCGACCTGCGCAACTCCATGCGCGCCACCCAGGCCGCCCTGTACCAGGGCGTGCAGTCGGACAGCTCGCTGCAGGAGTCCGTCGCCCTCTTCGAGCGGCTGAGCCGGCACGGTCACGAGCTGGACGACGAGCTGAAGCGGCTGGAGCAGGAGCCCGACCGCAAGCGCATCGCGGAGCGCCTGCCCGATCTGCGGGAGCGCACCCTCAAGATCACGAAGTCGGCCGATTCGCTGCGGTGGGCGGCGCGCGACCGCGCCCGGCGGTTCGCGGACGACGAGCTGTCGCTGCTCTCGGAGCAGATCGAGGTCGAGTCGGACGCGCTGCGCGACTGGTCCCGGGAGTCGGTCGACGACCTGGCGGCCGCCGCGGCGGCCTGGGACGCGCGCCAGGCGGCCGCGGGCGCCGAGCCGGGCGCGCGGCCGGCACAGCCCTCGCAGCGGGCCGGGGAAGCGGCACGGCCGCAGGAGCCGGCCCGGCCGGCGCTGGACCCCGCCGCCCCGGCGGCGGCGTACCCCTGGCAGAAGGCCCCCCGGCCGGAGACCACCACCTGAGCGGAAGAAGGACCGAGGGGGTGTCCGGGGTGCGGGGGAGCTCCGGGCTGCCGGAACACCCCCTGTGCCGGTAACCTCCGGCTCATGTCCCGCCATGTCGCGATCGTCACCGATTCCACGGCCTACCTGCCCCCGCAGGCGATGGCGCGGCACGGGATCACCTCCGTCCCCCTGACCGTGGTCCTGGGCGACGAGGCCCTTGAGGAGGGCACCGAGATCTCGGCCCGCAGCCTCGCCGCGGCCCTGCAGAAGCGCCGCCCCGTCACCACCTCCCGCCCCGGCCCGGAGCGGTTCGTGCAGGCCTACCGGGAGGCCGCCGAGGCCGGCGCCACCGGCATCGTGAGCCTGCACCTGTCCGCCGAGTTCTCCGGCACCTACGACGCCGCCGTGGTCGCGGCCCGGACCGCCCCCGTGCCGGTCCGCGTCGTCGACACCGGCATGGTCGCCATGGCCCTCGGCTTCTGCGCCCTCGCCGCCGCCGAGACCGCCGAGGCCGGCGGATCCGCCGACGAGGCCGTGGCCGCCGCCGAGAAGCGGGCCGCGGAGATGTCGGCCTACTTCTACGTGGACACCCTCGACTACCTGAGGCGCGGCGGCCGGATCGGTGCCGCGCAGGCCCTCCTCGGCTCCGCGCTGGCGGTCAAGCCGCTGCTGACCCTGGACGGCGGGCGGATCGAGATGCTGGAGAAGGTGCGCACGGCCTCGAAGGCCATCGCCCGGCTGGAGGAGCTGGCCGTCGAACGGGCCGGGGCGCGGGGCGTCGACGTCGCCGTCCACCACCTGGCGGCCCCCGAGCGGGCCGAGAAGCTCGCCGAGCGGCTGCGCGAGCGCATTCCCGGCCTGGTCGAGCTGCACGTCAGCGAGGTTGGCGCGGTGATCGGCGCACACACCGGGCCGGGGCTGCTCGCGGCGGTCGTCTCCCCGCGCTGATCACCCGGGAGAGTGGCCGGGTTGTCCACAACGGAGCGGTGGTCCACAGGAATCGAGGGCTCCGAGCGGTGGTTCGCGGGGCGGCTCTAGCTTCGGGGCATGACTCTTCGAACGCGTACTTCAGCTCCGGTTCCGGCTCCGGCTCCGGGTCCGGCTTCAGGTCCGGCTCCGGCTCAGGGTTCAGCTCCGGTTCCGGCTCAGGGTTCAGCTCCAGGTGGGTCCACGGCTGCTCCTCCCGCGGGTGCGGGCGGCGGTGGCAGCGGGCCCGGGCGGGCGCGCCGGTCCGACGGGAGGTTCCGCGAGCGGCGCCGTGCCCGGCCGCGGCCCGATCCCGCCGAGGCGCGGCGCAGGGCCGAGGCCCTGCTGTCGGGCGGAACCCCGGGGGTGGGGGAGGAGACCGGGGCGCTGCGGGTGGCGGACCCGCCGGGGGCGGTCGGGGCGCCCGGTGCGGTGGACGCGCCGGGTGTCGCGGACCCGGCCGCCGGAGGGGCGTGGAGGCCCGCGCTGCGGGAGCGGCTGCCGGTGTGGCTGCAGGTCCGGTGCGGGGTGGAGCCGAGGACGGTGGCCGCCGTGGCGGTGGTGCTGGTGGTGGCGGTCGGGTTCGCCGCCCAGCAGTACTGGTCCGGCCGGCCGCAGCCGGTGACGGCCCCGGCCGTGCTCGGGCCCGGCGCCGTTCCTGCCGCCCCGGTGCCGTCGGCGGCCCCGGGAGGTACGGGGGCCCGGATCGTGGTGGACGTCAGCGGCAAGGTGCGCGAGCCCGGTGTGCGGAGGCTGCCCAGCGGCTCGCGGGTGGAGGACGCGCTGGCCGCCGCGGGGGGAGTGCGGCCGGGTACGGACACCTCCGGGCTGAACCGGGCCCGGGTCCTGGTGGACGGCGAACAGGTGCTGGTGGGTGCCGGCGCGCCGCCGGGTGCGGGAGGGCCGGCTCCCGGCGCGGGAGCGGGCGGGGCCGGGGCCGGGGCCGGGCCGCTGAGCCTGGCCGGTGCGACGGTCGAGCAGCTGGACGCGCTGCCCGGGGTGGGGCCCGTGCTCGCCCGGAACATCGTCGCCTTCCGCACCGCGCGGGGCGGGTTCCGGGCCGTGGAGGACCTCCGGCAGGTCGACGGGATCGGCGAGCGGAGGTTCGCCGAACTGCGCGGGCTGGTGCGGCCGTGAGCGGCGCCGGGGAGCGGGCGGGGGGAGCGCCGGCGGGGGGTGCGGGGGCCCGAGGTGAGTCGGCGCGGGGTGGGCCTGTTCAGGGTGAGCGGGCCGGAGGTGAGTCGGCGCGGGACGAGCGGGCCGGGCCGGTGGATCTGCGGCTGGCGGTGCCGGCCGTGGCGGCCTGGGGTGCGGCGGCCCTGGCGCTCGGGGTGCCGGGCGGGTGGAGCGCCGCCGGGGCGGGGCTCGCGGTGGCCGCGGCGGGGGTGCTGCTGCTCGCCGCCCTCCGCGGGGCGCAGCCGCTGTGGGGGGTCGGACCGGCCGTGGCCGCCGTGCTGCTCTGCGCCGCCGCCGGGGCGGGGGTGGCCGGGCTGGAGCGGGCCGAGGCGCGGGCGGGGCCGATGGCCCGGCTGGCCGGGGAACATGCCCGGGTGCGGGCGGAGCTCACCGTCGGCTCGGACCCCCGGACGGCCCGGGGCGGGGCCGGGCCGCCGGTGGTGGTGCTGGACGCGGTGCTGACCGGGGTGAGCGGCCCCGACGGGACGCGGACCCGGGTGGAGACCCCCGTGCGGGTGCTGGCCGGGCATCCGGGGTGGGCCCGGCTGGAGCCCTCGACCCGGGTCGCGGTGGTGGCCCGGCTGGCGCCGGCGCGGGACGGGGAGCGGGCCGTGGCCCTGCTCCGCCCGGCCGGGGACGTCCCGCCCCGGGTGACGGGCGGCCCGGACCAGGTGCAGCGGCTCGCGGGGGTGCTGCGGGGCGGGCTGCGGGAGGCCACCGAGGGGCTCCCCGGGGACGCCAGGGCCCTGCTGCCGGGGCTGGTGGTCGGGGACACCTCCCGGGTCCCGCCCGAGCTGCACGAGGCCTTCAGGGCCACCGACCTGCTGCACCTGCTGGCCGTCTCGGGCTCCAACCTGACCGTGGTGCTGTTCCTGCTGATCGGGTCCCCGGCCCGCGCGCAGCACGCCGAGCGGGGCGGGCTGGCGCCCCGGCTGGGACTCTCGCTGCGGGCCACCGCCCTGGGCGGGGCGGCGCTGACGCTGGCCTTCGTGGTGGTGTGCCGGCCCGACCCGAGCGTGCTGCGGGCCGCCGGCTGCGGGGCGGTCACCCTGCTGGCCCTCGCGACCGGGCGGCGCAGGTCCCTGGTCCCGGCGCTGGCCGGGGCGGTGCTGCTGCTGGTGCTGTACGACCCGTGGCTCGCCCGCAGCACCGGGTTCCTGCTCTCGGTGCTGGCGACCGGGGCGCTGCTGACCCTCGGGCCGCGCTGGAGCGGGGCCCTGCGGCGGCGGGGGACGCCGCCGCGGCTCGCCGACGCCCTGGGGGCGGCCCTCGCGGCGCAGGCCGTGTGCGCCCCGGTGGTGGCGGTGCTCTCCGCCCGGGTGAGCCTGGTCGCGGTGCCGTGCAACCTGCTGGCGGAGCTGGCGGCCGGTCCCGCCACCGTGCTCGGCTTCGCGGTCCTCGGAGCGGCCCCGCTGTCCATGCCCGTGGCGGAGCTGCTCGCCCGGTGCGCGGGGGTGCCCGCCGGGTGGATCGCCGCCGTGGCGCGGGCCGGGGCCCGGTTGCCGGGGGCGGAGCTGCCCTGGCCGGGCGGGCTGGTCGGCGGGCTGCTGCTGGCTGCGGCCGTGCCGGTCGCGGTGGGGCTCGGGGTCCGGTTCGGGCGGCGCCGCGGGGCCTGTGCCGTCGCGGCCGTGCTGCTGCTGGTCGCGGTGGTGCGGCCGCCGCAGCTGGTCCGTACCGTCACCGGCTGGCCGCCGCCGGGCTGGAGCTACGTCCAGTGCGCCGTGGGCCAGGGCGATGCGGCCGTGCTGGCCGCCGGCGCCGGTACGGCCGTCGTGGTCGACGCCGGGCCCGAGCCGGGGCCGGTCGACGCGTGCCTGCGCGCCCTGGGGGTGAGCCGGGTCCCGCTGCTCCTGCTGACGCACTTCCACGCCGACCACGTGGGAGGGGTCTCCGGGGTGCTGCGGGGCCGGTCCGTGGGTGTGATCGAAACCACCGTGCTGGAGGAGCCGGCCGCGCAGGCGGCCGCGGTCCGGCGGGCGGCGGCGCGGGCCGGGGTGCCCGTCGTGCCCGCGGTGCCGGGGGAGCGGCGCCGGACCGGGCTGCTGGAGTGGCAGGTGCTGTGGCCCTCGGCGACGGCTCCGCCGCCGGAGGGGCCCAACGACGCGAGCGTCGCCCTGCTGGTGCGTACCTCGGGTCTGACGCTCCTCCTGCTCGGAGACCTCGAACCCCCTTCGCAGGAAGCGCTTCTGAGGGAGCATCCGGAACTGGGCCCGGTGGACGTGCTCAAGGTCGCCCACCACGGATCGGCACACCAGGACCCCGGCCTCCAGGACCGGATCCGGCCGCGCCTGGCGATCGTCCCCGTCGGTGCCGGAAACCGCTACGGGCACCCCGCACCGGGCACGATCGCCCAGCTCAGGGCCCATGGGGCGGCCGTTTTGCGGACCGACGAGGACGGCTCCGTCGCCGTCTCGGGGAGCGGCGCCCGGATGCGTGCGTTTCCGGCCGGACGGCGTCCGAAAGTGCGTGGTCATACCGGGCGCGACCACTCTGTTTGCCCACAACCCGACAGCATGATCGAATGCCTCTTCGCCAGAACGGTCCAAGTCCACACAGCACGGGGGTGCACTAGCCATGTTCGGTCGCCGACGGGGGATGGAGACGACCAGTGGTGCCGCTTCGACCACATCCGCCACTCTCACACTGCCGCACACGGCGCGGCTGTTGAGCTGCCGGGTGCTCGACACGGTCCACCAGCCCATCCGCCAGGCCAAGTTCGAGGTCACCGACCCGATCGGCCGACGGGTCGTCAGCGGGGAGACGGATCCCTACGGGGGGTTCACGGCGGCGATGCCGGAGGGCGAGTACCGGCTCTCCGTCACCGCCGAGGGGTACGCGCCCTTCCACGGGGCGACGCTGGTGGGGGACCCGGCGCAGCCCGGCACGGCGGAGATCATCCTCGACTCGGTGGAGCCGCCGCTGCTGCCGCAGCCCGGTCACTGGGAGCTCGACCCGACGCACTCGTCGATCGCCTTCACCGCCCGGCACATGGGCTTCGCCCGGATCCACGGCCGGTTCACGACCTTCGCCGGAGCGGTGCGGATAGCCGAGCGCATGGAGGACTCCTCCATGCACGTGATCATCGATGCGGCGAGCATCGACACCGGGATGCGCCGGCGGGACGACCACCTGCGGTCCTCCGACTTCCTGGACGCGGTCCGCCACCCGCGGGTGGAGTTCTACAGCGAGCGGTTCATCCACCGCAGCGGCAGCCGCTGGGCCGTCGCGGGCGCCCTCACCCTCCACGGGGTCAGCCGCTCGGTCACCCTCGACACCCAGTACCTGGGCCACGGCACGGGCCTGGAGGGCGAGCCGCGGGCGGCCTGCCGCGCCACGGCCGAGCTGAACCGCGGGGACTTCGCGCTGAACTGGCAGTCCGTGCTGGCCCAGGGCATCGCGGCGATCGGGCCGACCGTGGAAGTGGAGCTGGACGTGCAGATCGTCCACAAGGCGTAGGCCGCGGGAGCGCCGCCCTACGGGGCTTCCAGCCAGCCCTCGTACTCGGCGGCGAGCTCGTCCAGCGCGGCGGCGTCGAGCCGCTCCCGGGGGTCCTCGACGACCACCAGCCACTGGGCGTCCTCGGCGTCGTCCTCGCCGGCGAGGGCGTCGCGCACCAACTGGGGCTCCTCGGGCAGGCCGAAGCGGTCCACGGCCTCCTGGGCCACCTCCTCGGCGGCGTCGCGGTCGGGCAGGACCAGTACATGTCGCACGTTCACCCGACCATTCTCGGGCACGGGGCGAGGGGTGCTGTCAGTGCGGCGTGGGATGCTGGGGGCGATGGCCACCAGGAAGAACCCCACCGACGATCCGCTCGCCCCGATCACCCTCGCGGTGGGGCAGGAGGACCTGCTGCTCGACCGCGCCGTGCGGGACGTGGTGACGGCCGCCCGCGCGGCCGACGCCGACACCGACGTACGGGACCTGACCTCCGACCAGCTCCAGCCCGGCACGCTGGCGGAGCTGACCAGCCCCTCGCTGTTCTCCGAGCGCAAGGTCCTGATCGTGCGGAACGCGCAGGACCTGGGCGCGGACGCGGTGAAGGAGCTCAAGGCCTACCTCGCCGAGCCGTACGAGGAGATCACCCTCGTCCTGCTGCACGCGGGCGGGGTCAAGGGCAAGGGCCTGCTGGACGCGGCGCGCAAGGCGGGTGCCCGCGAGGTCGCCTGCCCGAAGATGACGAAGGCGGCCGACCGGCTCTCGTTCGTCCGCGGGGAGTTCCGGACCCTGGGGCGCTCGGCGACCCCGGAGGCCTGCCAGACGCTGGTGGACGCGATCGGCAGCGACCTGCGGGAGCTGGCGAGCGCGGCGGCGCAGCTGTGCGCGGACGTCGAGGGCACCATCGACGAGGCCGTGGTCGGCCGCTACTACACGGGCCGTGCGGAGGCGTCCAGCTTCACGGTCGCCGACCGGGCGGTCGAGGGGCGGGCCGCGGAGGCCCTCGAAGCCCTCCGCTGGTCCCTGGCGACCGGTGTGGCCCCCGTTCTGATCACCAGCGCGCTGGCGCAGGCGGTCCGGGCCATCGGCAAGCTCGCCTCCGCCCCGCGCGGGGCCCGTCCGGGCGACCTCGCCCGGGACCTGGGCATGCCGCCGTGGAAGATCGACCGGGTCCGCCAGCAGATGCGGGGCTGGTCGGCGGACGGCGTCGCGGACGCGCTGCGCGCGGTCGCGCTGGCCGACGCCGGGGTCAAGGGCGGCGGGGACGACCCGGAGTACGCGCTGGAGAAGGCCGTCGTGGCCGTGGCGCGGGCCGCCAGGGCCCCGCGGGGGCGCTGAGCCCCTTCCGGGCCCCGGGGGACACACGAAGGCCCCGGATCCTCCCTGGGGAAGGGGGGATCCGGGGCCTTCGGTCACTGCTCTGTGCGCCGCACCCGCGTGGCGAACGCAGGCCGCGTGCGGCGCGGGGTGCCGGTCAGGAGCGGGAGAGAGGGCCCGCTGGGTCCGTCCCGGCGATCACATCGAGTGCGGAACTCAGATGGCGGCAACCTTGGAGGCCAGCGCCGACTTCTTGTTGGCGGCGGCGTTCTTGTGGATGACACCCTTCGAGACGGCCTTGTCCAGCTTCTTGGAAGCCAGGCGGGCCGCAGCGGTGGCCTTCTCCGCGTCGCCGGCGAGGATCGCCTCGTTGGCCTTGCGGATGAAGGTGCGCAGCTCGGACTTGACCGACTTGTTGCGAAGGCGAGCCTTCTCGTTGGTCTTGTTCCGCTTGATCTGGGACTTGATGTTCGCCACGAAAGAGCCTTTTCAGGTTCAGAGTTTTTTCGGATTCGTGTCACGTCTGCTGAGAGGGCATGCGAGACACAGCCACCCAGACTACCAGGCGCGCTTCGACCGGCCCAAACCGAGCGCATCCCCGCGTCCATGGGACCATGGGAGTCTGCGTACAAGTCTGCCTACCGATCCGACAGCAGATCCGACAGCGACCGAGAATCAGGACACTGCGTGCCCGCCATCCCCAGCCACGTGCCCGAGCCGAGCCGTACCGACCCGGCGCTGATCCGTAATTTCTGCATCATCGCGCACATCGACCACGGCAAGTCGACGCTCGCCGACCGGATGCTCCAGCTCACCGGTGTCGTCGACTCGCGGCAGATGCGCGCCCAGTACCTCGACCGCATGGACATCGAGCGCGAGCGCGGCATCACGATCAAGTCGCAGGCGGTCCGCCTGCCCTGGAGCCCCACCGAGGGCGCGGGCACGGGCACCACGCACATCCTGAACATGATCGACACCCCCGGGCACGTCGACTTCACCTACGAGGTCTCCCGCTCCCTCGCGGCGTGCGAGGGCACGATCCTGCTGGTGGACGCCGCCCAGGGCATCGAGGCCCAGACCCTCGCCAACCTGTACCTGGCGATGGAGAACGACCTCGCGATCGTCCCGGTCCTGAACAAGATCGACCTGCCGGCCGCCCAGCCGGAGAAGTTCGCCGAGGAGCTGGCGAACCTGGTCGGCTGCGACCC
This sequence comes from Streptomyces sp. NPDC090077, assembly GCF_044747545.1. Taxonomy (NCBI): domain Bacteria; kingdom Bacillati; phylum Actinomycetota; class Actinomycetes; order Kitasatosporales; family Streptomycetaceae; genus Streptomyces; species Streptomyces sp. NPDC090077. The sequence continues at coordinate 11,377 of NZ_JBIVEG010000025.1, read as the reverse complement.
CGACGACGTGCTGCGCGTCTCGGCGAAGACCGGCCTCGGCGTCGACGCCCTGCTCAACCGCGTCGTCGAGACCGTCCCGGCCCCGGTCGGCGTCAAGGACGCCCCCGCCCGCGCGATGATCTTCGACTCGGTCTACGACTCGTACCGGGGCGTCGTCACCTACGTCCGCGTGGTCGACGGCACGCTCAACAAGCGCGAGCGCATCCGGATGATGTCGACGAACGCCACGCACGAGCTGCTGGAGATCGGCACCAACTCGCCCGAGATGCTGCCGGCCGACGGCCTGTCCGTCGGCGAGGTGGGCTACCTGATCACCGGCGTGAAGGACGTCCGCCAGTCCAAGGTCGGCGACACCATCACCCAGATGACGGGCGGCGCCACCGAGTCCCTCGGCGGCTACAAGGACCCGAAGCCGATGGTCTTCTCGGGCCTGTACCCGCTCGACGGCTCGGACTACCCGGAGCTGCGCGAGGCCCTGGACAAGCTCCAGCTCAACGACGCCGCGCTCGTCTACGAGCCGGAGACCTCGGCGGCGCTCGGCTTCGGCTTCCGCGTCGGCTTCCTCGGCCTGCTGCACCTGGACGTGGTCCGCGAGCGCCTGGAGCGCGAGTTCGGCCTCGACCTGATCGCCACCGCGCCCAACGTGGTCTACCGGGTGGTGATGGAGGACCGCACGGAGGTCACCGTCACCAACCCGAGCGAGTTCCCCGAAGGCAAGATCAAGGACGTCTTCGAGCCGGTCGTCCGGGCCACCGTGCTCGCGCCGACCGAGTTCATCGGCGCGATCATGGAGCTCTGCCAGCAGCGCCGCGGCACCCTGCTCGGCATGGACTACCTCTCCGAGGACCGCGTCGAGATCCGCTACACGCTCCCCCTCGCGGAGATCGTGTTCGACTTCTTCGACCAGCTGAAGTCCAAGACGCGCGGCTACGCCTCCCTCGACTACGAGCCCACCGGCGAGCAGGCCTCCAGCCTGGTCAAGGTCGACATCCTGCTGCACGGCGACAAGGTCGACGCCTTCTCCGCCGTCTGCCACAAGGACGCCGCCTACGCCTACGGCGTGCGCCTGGTCGCCAAGCTGCGCGAGCTCATCCCGCGGCAGGCCTTCGAGGTGCCGATCCAGGCCGCCGTCGGCTCCCGCGTCATCGCCCGCGAGACCATCCGCGCCATCCGCAAGGACGTCCTCGCCAAGTGCTACGGCGGTGACATCTCCCGTAAGCGGAAGCTGCTGGAGAAGCAGAAGGAAGGCAAGAAGCGGATGAAGATGGTCGGCTCCGTGGAGGTCCCCCAGGAGGCCTTCATCGCCGTCCTGTCCAGCGACGAGTCCAGCGGCAAGAAGAAGTAGCCGCTGTATGCGAAAGAGGCCCCCGAGCGTACGCTCGGGGGCCTCTTTCGTTATGAATCGGCCGCCGGTTGGCTCTTACGCGCCAGCCGGAGGGCCCCTACCCTGAGCATTGGTTACCCGCCAGTTACAAGCCCGTAGTCATGCCCGTAGTCATGCCCGAACAGGCCCTGCCGCGTGGTCCGGAGGACGTCCGTGAGCGACACACAGACCTTGATCGAGAACCGTCCGCCCACCGTGGCGGCCCTCTTCCTTGACCGCGTCGCCGCCACGCCGAACGCGGAGGCCTACCGCTTCCCCGTGGCAGCTGCCGGCCGCGAGGGCGGTCCCGACGACTGGAAGTCGCTCAGCTGGGGGCAGGCCGCCGACCGGGTCTTCGCCATCGCCGCCGGACTCGTCGCCCTCGGCCTGCGCCCCGAGCAGCGGGTCGCGCTCGCCTCCAACACCCGGGTCGAGTGGATCCTCTCGGACCTCGGCGTGATGTGCGCCGGCGGCGCGGTGACCACCATCTACCCCAGCACCAACGCCGACGAGTCCGCCTTCATCCTCTCGGACTCCGAGAGCCGGGTGCTGATCGCCGAGGACGCGAAGCAGCTGGCCAAGGCCCGCGAGCGCCGCGCCGACCTGCCCGACCTCGCCCACGTGGTGGTCCTGGAGGCGGCCGACGCCGTGCCCGCCGAGGGGGACCCGGAGGGCTGGGTGCTCTCCCTCGCCGAGCTGGAGGAGCGCGGCAGGGAGTACCTCGCCAAGCACCCCGCGGCGGTCAAGGAGCGGATCGCGGCCATCACCCCCGACCAGCTCGCCACCCTCATCTACACCTCCGGCACCACCGGCCGCCCCAAGGGCGTCCGCCTGCCGCACGACAACTGGTCGTACATGGCCAAGGCCACCGTGGCCACCGGCATGATCAACTCGGACGACGTCCAGTACCTGTGGCTGCCGCTGGCCCACGTCTTCGGCAAGGTGCTCACCTCCGGCCAGATCGAGGTCGGCCACGTCACCGCCGTCGACGGCCGCATCGACAAGATCATCGAGAACCTGCCGGTCGTCCAGCCCACCTACATGGCGGCCGTCCCGCGCATCTTCGAGAAGGTCTACAACGGCGTGGCCGCCAAGGCCCGGGCCGGCGGCGGGGCCAAGTACAAGATCTTCCAGTGGTCCGTGGGCGTCGCCCGCGAGTACGCCAAGGTCACCCAGGACAACTATCGCCGCACCGGCCGGGCCACCGCCCCCCTCGGCCTCTCCGCCAAGCACAAGGTCGCCGACGCCCTCGTCTACTCCAAGCTCCGCGAGGCCTTCGGCGGCCGCCTGCGCGCCGCCGTCTCCGGCGCCTCCGCCCTGGCCCCCGACATCGGCTACTTCTTCTCCGGCGCCGGCATCCACATCCTGGAGGGCTACGGCCTCACCGAGTCCAGCGCGGCCTCCTTCGTCAACCCCGGCGAGGCCTACCGCACCGGCACGGTCGGCAAGCCGCTCCCCGGCACCGAGGTGCGCATCGCCGACGACGGCGAGGTCATGCTGCGCGGCCCCGGCATCATGCAGGGCTACCACCGCCAGCCCGACAAGACCGCCGAGGTCCTCGAAAGCGACGGCTGGCTGCACACCGGCGACATCGGCGAGCTCTCCCCGGACGGCTACCTGCGCATCACCGACCGCAAGAAGGACCTGATCAAGACCTCCGGCGGCAAGTACGTCGCCCCGGCGGAGATCGAGGGCCGGTTCAAGGCGATCTGCCCCTACGTGTCGACCATCGTCGTCCACGGCGCCGACCGGAACTTCTGCTCCGCCCTGATCGCCCTCGACGAGCCCGCCATCCTGGGCTGGGCCGCCGAGAACGGCCTGGAGGGCAAGACGTACGGCGAGGTCCTCGCCGCGGCCGAGACCGGCCGGCTGGTCGAGACGTACGTCCAGACCCTCAACGAGGACCTCCAGCGCTGGCAGACGATCAAGAAGTTCCGGATCCTGCCGCGCGACCTCGACGTCGAGCACGGCGACCTCACCCCCAGCCTCAAGCTGAAGCGGCCGGTGGTCGAGCGCGAGTTCAAGCACCTCATCGAGGAGATGTACGAGGGCTCCAGGGAGGCGTAGCCTCCGCCCCGGGCCGAGGGCGTAAACGACCATGGGGCGGTGCGGGACAATGGGCTCATGCCTTCCGCACTGCCCGATGGTGACCCCATGCCCGAAGACGGCTCGCTGCCGTCGCACGCCCTGGAGGGCGCCGGGGACCGGCCGCTCGGGTTCTACCTGCACGTCCCGTACTGCGCCACCCGCTGCGGGTACTGCGACTTCAACACGTACACCGCCACCGAGCTGCGCGGCACCGGCGGCGTGCTCGCCTCCCGGGAGAACTACGCCGACACCCTGATCGACGAGGTCCGCCTCGCCCGCAAGGTCCTCGGCGACGACCCGCGCGCCGTGCGGACCGTCTTCGTCGGCGGCGGCACGCCCACGCTGCTGCCCGCCCGGGACCTCGTCCGCATGCTCGCGGCGATCCGCGACGAGTTCGGGCTGGCCGAGGACGCCGAGGTCACCACCGAGGCCAACCCGGAGTCCGTGGACCCCGCGTACCTGGCCGAGCTGCGGGCCGGCGGGTTCAACCGGATCTCCTTCGGCATGCAGAGCGCCCGGCAGCACGTCCTGAAGGTCCTCGACCGCACCCACACCCCCGGCCGCCCCGAGGCCTGCGTGGCCGAGGCGCGGGCGGCGGGCTTCGAGCACGTCAACCTCGACCTGATCTACGGCACCCCCGGCGAGTCCGACGACGACTGGCGGGCCTCCCTGGAGGCCGCGCTCGGCGCGGGCCCCGACCACGTCAGCGCCTACGCCCTGATCGTCGAGGAGGGCACCCAGCTGGCCCGCCGGATCCGCCGCGGCGAGGTCCCGATGACCGACGACGACGTGCACGCCGACCGGTACCTGATCGCCGACGAGGTCATGGCCGCGGCCGGCTACTCCTGGTACGAGGTCTCGAACTGGGCCACCACCGAGGCCGGCCGCTGCCTGCACAACGAGCTGTACTGGCGAGGCGCCGACTGGTGGGGCGCGGGCCCCGGCGCCCACTCGCACGTGGGCGGGGTCCGCTGGTGGAACGTGAAGCACCCCGGCGCGTACGCGGCCGCCCTCGCGGAGGGCCGCTCCCCGGGCGCGGGACGCGAGCTGCTGTCGGCGGAGGACCGGCGGGTGGAGCGGATCCTGCTGGAGCTCCGCCTCGTGGACGGCGTCCCGCTGTCCCTGCTGGCCCCCGCAGGCCTGGCGGCCTCCCGCCGCGCCCTGGCCGACGGCCTGCTGGAAGCGGCCCCCTACGATGCCGGACGGGCGGTCCTGACGCTGCGCGGACGGCTGCTGGCGGACGCGGTGGTGCGGGACCTGGTGGACTGATCACTCCCCCGAGTGATTCGCTGCGGATACGGGCAGGTGCGGCCTAGCCTGTTCGTAGCCTTCTGCCGTGACCGCTGTGGACGATCGCCGGATGGCCGAGTACTTCGCGAGCTTCGAGGCTCCCGAAGGGGTCAAGGCCGAGCTCCTCAGGGGAGAGATCGTCATGACGGCCGGGCAGGACGTGGTCCACAACCTGATCGTCACGTTTGTGCAGCGGCAGATCCCCGTGGACCGCTGGTACTCGCTCCAGACACAGGATGTGGACATCCAGGCGGAATCCTCCCAACCGCAGCCGGACCTCGCCGTACTGCCGATCGGGGCGGCGCCGGAGTCGGGTCGTCCGCTGGACGCGGGCGCCTTGGCGATGGTGGTTGAAGTCGTCTCCAGGACCAGCAAGCTGCGCGACCACCTGACGAAGCGCTTCGTCTATGCGGCCGGCGGGATCCCCACGTACCTGATCGTCGACCCTTTCCAGGCCGAGTGCACGGTCCTCAGCGAACCCTTCGGTGCCGGCGAAGGGGCCGACTACCGGGTCACGCGCAGGGGCAAGTTCGGCGAGCCGGTCCCGCTCGACGTCCTCGGCGTCACGCTCGACACCACCGAGTTCGGCACCCTCGCGTAGCCCCGGTCAGGGAGCCGTGACGAAGTCGATCAGCTCCTCCACCCGCCCCAGCAGCGTCGGCTCCAGATCGCGGTAGGACGTCACGCGGGACAGGATGTGCTGCCAGGCGGCGCCGGTGTTCTCCGGCCAGCCCAGGGCCCGGCAGACGCCCGTCTTCCAGTCCTGGCCGCGCGGCACCTCCGGCCAGGCCCGGATGCCCAGCGCCGACGGCTTCACCGCCTGCCAGACGTCCACGTACGGGTGGCCCACCACCAGCACGTCCGGCCCCGTCACCGAGGCCGCGATCCGGGACTCCTTCGAGCCCGGTACGAGGTGGTCGACCAGGACCCCGAGACGGGCGTCCGGGCCGGGGGAGAACTCGGCCACCACCGTCGCCAGGTCGTCGACGCCCTCCAGGTACTCCACCACCACGCCCTCGATGCGCAGGTCGTCGCCCCAGACCCGCTCGACCAGCTCGGCGTCGTGCCGCCCCTCCACGTAGATCCGCCCCGCCCGCGCCACCCGCGCCCGCGCCCCCGGGACGGCGATCGAGCCCGAGGCCGTACGGGCGGGCGCGGCGGGCCCGCGCGCGGGGCGGGTCAGGGTGACCACCGCGCCGTCGAGCAGGAAGCCGCGCGGCTCCAGCGGGAACACCCGGCGCTTGCCGAAGCGGTCCTCCAGGGTCACCGTGCCCGCCTCGCAGGCCACCACCGCGCCGCAGAAGTCCGTACCCGCCACCTCGACCACCAGGTCCGGGTCCGCCGGCACCTCAGGCACGGGCTTGGCGCGCTTCCACTGCGGGGTCAGGTCGGGGGAGTACTCACGCATCCGGCCGACACTAGGAGAGCCGGCGCCCTCACGCCCCCGACACGCCGAACCTGGCCGCCAGTGTGTCGCGTTGCGCACGCACGAACTCCGCGTCCACCAGCGCTCCGTGACCCGGCACGTACACCGCGTCGTCCCCGCCCAGCGACAGCAGCCGGTCCAGGGCGGCCGGCCACTGGCCCGGCACCGCGTCCGAGCCGGCCTGGGGCTCGCCCGACTCCTCGACCAGGTCCCCGCAGAACACCGCCTCCCGCTCGCCCGGCACGAAGATGGCCAGGTCGTGCTCGGAGTGCGCGGGCCCCACGTTCGCCAGCAGCACCTGCACCCCGCCCAGCTCCAGCGTCCACTCGCCCGACACCAGGTGCCGGGGCGCCTGGAGCAGGTCCGCCGCCTCCGCGGCCTCCGCCTCCGGCAGACCCATCCGGACCGCGCTCACCCGCACGTCCTCGCGGCCCGCCGGGGCCGACAGCATCCGCTCCAGGCCGACCGCCCCGAAGAACTCGGCGCCCGAGAAGGCCGCACCCCCCAGCACGTGGTCGAAATGTCCGTGCGTGAATGCGATATGGGTCACGCGGCGGCCCGTCAGCCGCTCCGCCTCGGCGCGCACCTGCGCCCCCTCGCGCACGGAGGATCCCGGGTCGATCAGCAGCACCGACTCGTCCCCCACCACCAGTCCCACGGTGCAGTCCCACACCGGGAGCCGTCGCCGGCCCACCCGTCCGGTGACCCGTTCCCAGCCCGCCTCTTCCCAATGCACGTCCATGCGGTGACGCTACCCTGGCGGGCCGCCCTTGCCCCCGGCGTACTACCCGGCCGTACACTGACCGGGGGATCTCTGGCACTCCCGAGCGCAGAGTGCCAACAAGCCAGGACCGGCCCCGAAGGCCCGACCGTCGACCGACCGCATCCGGAGGTGTGCGCGATGCTCAGCGAACGCAGACTCGAGGTGCTGCGCGCCATCGTCCAGGACTACGTCGGGACGGAGGAGCCCGTCGGCTCCAAGGCGCTCACCGAGCGGCACAAGCTCGGCGTCTCGCCCGCCACCGTGCGCAACGACATGGCCGTGCTGGAGGAGGAGGGCTACATCGCCCAGCCCCACACCAGCGCCGGCCGGATCCCCACGGACAAGGGCTACCGGCTCTTCGTCGACAAGCTGGCGGGCGTCAAGCCGCTGTCGACGCCCGAGCGCCGGGCCATCCAGAACTTCCTCGACGGGGCCGTCGACCTCGACGACGTGGTCGGCCGCACGGTACGGCTGCTCGCGCAGCTCACCCGGCAGGTCGCCGTCGTCCAGTACCCGTCGCTGACCCGCTCCACCGTGCGGCACGTCGAGCTGCTGTCGCTGGCCCCGGCCCGGCTGATGCTCGTCCTGATCACCGACACCGGGCGGGTCGAACAGCGGCTGGTCGACACCCAGACCCCCTTCGGCGAGAACTCCCTCGCCGATCTGCGGGCGCGCCTGAACAGCAGGGTCGTCGGCCGTCGCTTCACCGACGTGCCGCAGCTGGTGCAGGACCTTCCGGAGTCGTTCGAGATCGACGACCGGGCGACCGTCAAGGCCGTCCTCGCGACCCTCCTCGAAACGCTGGCCGAGGAGGCGGAGGAGCGGCTGATGATCGGCGGCACCGCCAACCTCACCCGTTTCGGACATGATTTTCCCCTGACCATCCGGCCCGTGCTCGAAGCGCTGGAGGAGCACGTGGTGCTCCTGAAGCTGCTGGGCGAGGCCGGCGAGTCGGGGATGGCCGTACGCATCGGTCACGAGAACGCCTACGAGGGACTCAACTCCACGTCGGTCGTGTCCGTCGGCTACGGTTCGGGCGGCGAAGCAGTCGCCAAACTCGGCGTGGTCGGACCGACCCGCATGGACTACCCCGGAACGATGGGAGCGGTACGCGCAGTGGCACGTTACGTCGGACAGATCCTGGCGGAGTCGTAAGTGGCCACGGACTACTACGCCGTACTCGGCGTGCGCCGCGACGCATCGCAGGACGAGATCAAGAAGGCCTTCCGCCGACTCGCCCGTGAGCTCCACCCGGACGTCAACCCGGACCCGAAGACGCAAGAGCGCTTCAAGGAGATCAACGCGGCCTACGAGGTCCTCTCGGACCCGCAGAAGAAGCAGGTCTACGACCTCGGCGGCGACCCCCTGTCCTCCTCGGGCGGCGGTGGCGGCGCGGGCGGCTTCGGTGCCGGCGGCTTCGGCAACTTCTCCGACATCATGGACGCCTTCTTCGGCCAGTCCCAGCAGCGCGGCCCGCGCTCGCGGACCCGCCGCGGCCAGGACGCCATGATCCGCCTGGACCTGGAACTGGACGAGGCCGCCTTCGGCACGACCAAGGACATCCAGGTCGACACGGCCGTCGTCTGCGGCACCTGCTCCGGCGAGGGCGCCGCCCCCGGCACCTCGGCGCAGACCTGTGACATGTGCCGCGGCCGCGGCGAGGTCTCCCAGGTCACCCGGTCCTTCCTGGGCCAGGTCATGACCTCGCGCCCCTGCCCGCAGTGCCAGGGCTTCGGCACCGTGGTCCCGACCCCGTGCCCCGAGTGCGCGGGCGACGGCCGGGTCCGCTCCCGCCGCAGCCTCACCGTCAAGATCCCCGCCGGTGTCGAGAACGGCACCCGGATCCAGCTCGCGGGCGAGGGCGAGGTCGGCCCCGGCGGCGGCCCCGCCGGCGACCTCTACGTGGAGATCCACGAGCTGCCGCACCCGACCTTCCAGAGGCGCGGGGACGACCTGCACTGCACGGTCACCATCCCCATGACGGCCGCGGCCCTGGGCACCAAGTGCCCGCTGGAGACGCTGGACGGCATGGAGGAGATCGACATCCGGCCCGGCACCCAGTCCGGGCAGGCCATCCCGCTGCACGGGCGGGGCGTCACCCACCTGCGCGGCGGCGGCCGCGGCGACCTGATCGTCCACGTCGAGGTCACCACCCCCGGCAAGCTGGACGCCCAGCAGGAGGAGCTGCTGCGCCAGCTCGCCAAGCTGCGCGGCGAAGAGCGGCCGATGGGCCAGTTCGCCCCCGGCCAGCAGGGTCTGTTCAGCCGTCTGAAGGACGCGTTCAACGGCCGCTGAGTCGGCCCGGGGAACTCGTACGAGCCCGGTCCGGGGACGCCCCGGACCGGGCTCCGTGCTGTCCGGGGCCTGGCCGCGGCGGTTCCCGGACACGTTGCGGAAGCGGACTATGCCAGGCGAATGCGACGGTTCGGCGCGGTGGCCGGGACGTGGCACGATGCAGTCCATGTCCTCCGCACCGAACGGCCTCCCGCCGTACCCGATCGTGCAGGCTCCCATGGCGGGCGGCGCCTCCTGCCCGCCGCTCGTCGCCGCGGTGTGCGAGGCGGGCGGGCTCGGCTACCTCGCCGGCGGCTACAAGACCGCCGACGGCATGTACCAGGAGATCAAGCGGACGCGGGGCCTCACCCGGCGCCCCTTCGGCGTGAACCTCCTCATGCCGCAGACCGGGTACGTGGACCCGGCCGCGGTGGAGACCTACCGCGGGCAGCTGGCCGGCGAGGCCGGCTGGTACGAGGTCTCGCTCGCCCCCGAGGACATCATCGGCACCTCCGACGACGGTTACGAGGCCAAGCTCGCCATCCTGCTGGAGGACCCCGTCCCGGTGGTCTCCTTCACCTTCGGCACCCCCGCGCCCGCCGTGCTGGAGCGGCTGCGCAGGGCCGGCACGCACACCGTCGTCACCGTCACCTCCGTCGACGAGGCCCGCTCCGCGCAGGCGGCCGGGGCCGGCTCCGTCTGCGTCCAGGGCATCGAGGCGGGCGGCCACCAGGGCACCCACCGCGACGACCCGGAGACCGACGGCACGGCCGGCGTCGGCCTGCTCGCGCTGGTCGCGCAGGTACGGGAGGCCGTGGCCCTGCCCGTCACCGCCGCCGGCGGGCTGATGCGCGGGGCGCAGATCGCGGCGGTGCTCGCGGCCGGAGCGGACGCGGCCCAGCTCGGCACCGCCTTCCTGGCCTGCCCGGAGTCGGGCGCGCACCCGCTGCACAAGAAGGCCCTGACCGACCCGATGTTCCCGCACACGGAACTGACCCGGGCCTTCACCGGACGGCCCGCCCGGGGCCTGGTCAACCGCTTCATGCGGGAGCACGGGCCGTACGCCCCGGCCGCCTACCCGCAGGTCCACCACCTGACCGCGGGGCTGCGCAGGGCGGCCGCGGCGGCCGGGGACCCGCAGGGCATGTCCCTGTGGGCGGGCCAGGGGCACCGGCTGGCGCGGGCGCTGCCGGCCGGTGAGCTGGTGGAGGTGCTCGCGGCCGAACTGGCCGAGGCGCAGAACGCGTTGAACGCATTGCAGACGAGGAGAACGTCATGACGGCCCCCGTGTTCGTGGTCGAAGAGGTTCCGGCGGGGCCGGAGTTCGTGCTGGAGGGCCCCGAGGGACGGCACGCGGTGTCCGTGAAGCGGCTGGGCCCGGGTGAGGACGTGGTCCTCACGGACGGGCGGGGCCGCTGGGCCGAGGGCGTCGTCAAGGCGGCCGAGGGCAAGGACCGCCTGGTGGTCATGGACCTGGAGAGCGTGCTGGAGGAGCCGGAGCCCGACGTGCGGATCACGGTGGTGCAGGCGCTGCCGAAGGGCGACCGGGGCGAGGTGGCGGTCGAGACGATGACGGAGACCGGCGTCGACGCCATCGTGCCGTGGCAGGCCTCGCGGTGCATCACGCAGTGGCGCGGCGACCGGGGGGAGAAGTCCCTGGCCAAGTGGCGTTCCACGGCCAGGGAGTCGGGCAAGCAGTCACGCCGGGTCCGGTTCCCGGAGGTGGCCGGGGCGATGTCCACGAAGCAGGTGGCAGCGCTGCTGGCGCAGGCCGACCTGGCGGTGGTGCTGCACGAGGACCGCGACACCCCTTCGGAGGCGCTGGCGACGGCCGTGCTGCCGGAGAAGGGGTCCGTGGTGCTCGTGGTCGGCCCCGAGGGCGGGGTCTCGCCGGAGGAACTGGCGGCCTTCGCCGAGGCCGGGGCGCGGCCGTACCGGCTGGGGCGGTCCGTGCTGCGCACCTCCACCGCCGGGACGGCGGCCGCGGCGGTCCTGCTGGCGCGGACGGGGCGCTGGTCGTAGCCGTTGCCCTGGCCGGGCGGGTCGGGGGCGCCGGGTGCGGCCGCCGTGCCGCTGCGCGGGCTGCTCCCCGCCCCGCCCTTCGCCCGTTCCCTGGGGGCTCCGCCCCCAGACCCCCGCGCCTCAAACGCCGGCGGGGCTGATTTCAGCCCCG